>JAHILE010000048.1 GCA_018897155.1 Nanoarchaeota archaeon
ATTGGGTGAACCGCGGCAATTACACCCTTGCCGGAGGAAAAGGAAACTGCTCCATAGTTGTCTGGAACTTCCTACCTTCGGATGTCAACGAAAACGTAACGTATCTGTTCCAGATTGAGGATGCAGAAACGACAAACGCAAGAAACACGACACTTTTTGGCGGGCTTAATATAACAAAGCCGGCTATCGAATTAAATTATTCGTTTGGAAACAATTCTAATGTCAATAGAAGCGCCGGTTTTGCATCGCTTGGTGTAAGGGCATATGACAGGGACAACAAAAGCTTTGTAAACGGCATTAATGTCTCGTTCTGGATTACGACAGACGGCGCGACTTACGATGCGGGCAACATCACGCAAACAAATGCGTCAGGGTATGCCAACACAACATTTAATCCAGTATGCGCGTATTCTGCAGGAATCCAGATATGGATGGCAGGCATTGTTGATTCAAGATACGCAAACAGCAATACCACTGAAAATTATACGACTAAAATATGGGGCGACCTGAATGCGAATCTCATGCAGCCGCTCAACGGGCAGATATTTTTGCGCGGCTCAAACATAACGATACGCGCAAACATAACTGACGACTGCGGAACATTATGGAATATGGACAACACAACAATGGCAACGAAAAGCACAAACGCCGGAACACTATATGCGTGCTCGCCGATTGCAAATGAATCTACAGGAATCTACAATTGCACATTCAATACTTCAAGCCCTACAGTTATGCCTGCAAGATATTACAATGCGACTGTATTTGCGAACAAGACATATTATAATTTCGCGAACACGACCTATGCAAACTCGTTTTTCATAGAAACGTCCCCTGTAATCACTGCATCAAACGTAAACCCTGACGGCGGCGGATGGGGAAAGACATACACCTTTTTTGTGAATGTCACTGACGAAGATTATGACGGCGTTGAGGTCACATTCTATGAGCGCGCATTAGGCGGAAGCTGGGTGTCATCGGGAATAAAAACATGCGCATCGCCTTGCATAAACCAAACCCTGAACTTTACAAAAAGCTATCTTTGCTCCAACTACCAGTCTCAGCCAGTAAGAGAATATACGTTTAATGCAACAGACACCAAATATATCAGCGAAATTGCTAAAAAGAATATGACGCTTACAAAAGATACAATCCTTGTTGAAGCAATAGACAACATCACAACAGACGGCAATATATCTATATACCGGCCAGTCGGAGACTATAATCTGGCTTTGCGCCTTTTTGACAACGACAAAAGCGCTTATGTCGATATCCCCTACACACTTACAAAAATATGGGTAACGCAAAGTGGCCCGGGCACTAACTATATTGACCTTGAAGGAGCGTACCTATACACTAACGAAACTGGCCACTTCAACAAAACATTCAACCCAGGATGCACCCCGAAATATTCTATAGGGATACATGGCTGGAAGGGCGGGGTAACTGACGATTCCTGCTATGTAAACACAAACAGCTCAATATACAGCCTTAACATAACCACAGCCCCGCTAATTGCTGCAATAGAGCAGCCAAACGATGCAATGTTTAGAAGAGATATAGATAACATTACTTTGCGCGGCAATGTAACCGACGACTGCGGCCTTGTAAACGGCTCGACAACAAGCCTTTCGGCGTATAACGGCCAGAGCTACCAGAACTGTACTGCAGGAATGATAAATGACGAGGGCGCCGGCTGGTACAACTGCACGCTTACCCCGGTTTCTCCAGAATGGAGTGTCGGGCAATACGGCAAATACAATACAAGCATGTATGCCTCAAAGCAGTATTACAACATATCAAATATCACAACAATGTCGCCGTCTTTCAACCTGACAGACCCTCCTGAAATAAAGGATATGACCTGGACATCAAGCAACCCGGTAACAAGCGGATGGGGAACAAGGCACACATTCACTGTGAAAGTAAAGGACGATGAAGCAGGATATGATACAGACACGGTTTATTTATGGAAATGGCATACTTCAACAGGGTGGGCGCTTATAAATTCAACCACTGTAATAAACAACCCGCTGTTTACAACAGTTTCATTTGAACAAAGATTCACGTGCGCAGATATCGGGACAAATTATTACAAATTCAATGTCTCGGACAGATGGGGAAATACTAATGAAACGCAAAATGCAAGCTTTACAATAGGAAAAGATGCCGTATTTGTCCAATTAATACCTGCAAGCAATGTTGACCGAGAAGGCCCTGCAACAACAAACCTGAAAGTGCGCGTCAGAGACACTGACAACGACTCGGTTGCATTCAACTGGATACCTGAAGGATATAGCGGCAAAATGTTTGTAACTACAAACGGCTCCGGAAGCAATGTATGGACTGTAGCAAACGGATCTATGTATACGGATTCCGGAAGCTATTTGAGTTTTGATTTCAATCCCGAATGCGCTCCGCTATATAAAGTCGGGGCCCAGGACTGGCGCGGAGGAATGGACAACGACACCTGTTTTGTAGACACCAACTCATCATCCGGCACGTTCACCATAACCGGCCAGCTTAAAGAAGGCATTGATTTACCGCCTTACGGCTCCGTATACGCAGTAGGCACAAACGTGACAATACGGACAAATTCAACAACAGACTGCAGCGAATTGGTGAATGACTCTGCAATCAGCATACAATTAAGCAGCCCGCTGTCCGTATGGGAAAACTGCTCGGCAACAATAAACAATGAAGGAAACGGATATTATAACTGCTCATGGAACACGGAATTCCACTATGGAGGCTACTATAATGTGCAGATGAATTCGAGCAGAACTAATTATTATTTCAATACAACTACGTGGAATAGCCAATTCTATATGAACAACACGCCTCCAAATGTAGAAAACTTTTCAGTTTCCCCCGAATCCGAAGGCTGGGGGAGTGTATATACATACCGCGCAGAAATATATGACGCGCAAAAAGACAACATAACTTGCGCGTTATATGTAAACACATCAGAATCAACCGGGTGGGTGCTGAAAAATAGCACAACAATAGAAACTCAGCCAGCCCAAGGGCGTGCAAACTGCACGCTTTCAGTTTCAAACTTTGCTTGCGGCGAAATGGGAACAGACAATAGCTACAAATTCCAGATATATGACGGAACAAACCTGCTGAACACAAGCGTAATCTCTGGCCCGAACCTGACAGAAGATTCTGTTTCGATATCTTATTTCTACGGAAACAATTCTGTTGTGAATAGGTCCGGAACCGAAACAACGCGCTTCATTGTGAGCGCCCTAGATACTGATAGAGGAAGCATCCCGGTACTGACTGGATCAAACATAAAATTCTGGGTAACTAAAAACGGTGCCGTATATGATGCGGGAACTGATATTGCGACCAATTCTTCGGGATATGCAAATTATGATTTCGACCCGACATGCAGCCCGACAAAATATGATGTGGGTCCGGAATATTGGGCTGCCGGCATTATTGACGGATGCTATGTTGCAACAAACCTGTCACAGAATCTCACTACAACCGTAATTGGAAGCCTGATAAACACTATACAAATCCCGGATATCGGAACAGAATTCCTGCGAGGAGAAAACATCACGATAAAAAGCAACTCTGTAGCTACTATACAAAGCGATTGCGTGCCCGAAGGCCTTGACGGCGTAAATAATGAAATAATTTTCCATAATGAAAACGGAATCAACAACTATTCCTGCGTAACCGGTCCCGGTACGGAAGGGTATTATGAATGCACAAGAAACACAACAGACATGAAAGCGAGATGGTACAACACAACAATGCGCTCATGGATGCAATACTACCACAATGGAACGTCACTAAATGCAAGCCATTTCTTTGTCAAAACATTGCCTGTTCTAACAAACGAAACAGCAATCACAAATCCGGGCGGCTGGGGCGAAACATTCTATTTTAAAGTAAACCTTACTGATGAGGACCTTGATAATGTTACTGTAAACTTATATGCAAGAGATACTGCAGGCGGCTCATGGGGTGGGGCAAAAAACTCAACAATTATATCGGCCCCGATAAATCAAACTGTTGTAATTTACTGGAACACCGTGCCTTATTGCGCCATAGGAACGTGGGAATATTATTTTGATGCAACAGACACGCACAACCCGTTAGATATAGTATCTACAACACCAAAGAATTTCACAATAGAACAAGACGATGTACAAATAGCTCTTGTGAGCGGCGACAATTCGTTCGCGTGGAGAAACGGCACATATAATACAACATTTACGCTCAATATAACCGACACTGACAGAAAAAACATAACAATAGGCGATAGCTCTTCGCGCTTCTGGGTGACTGTCAATGCAAGCAACCCAGGCTCTTTTGATGCCGGAAAAGACACAATGAGCTCCGGCGGATTAATAACATATTATTTCATGCAGCAGCTGCCGGATGGCGGGCAAAAATGCGACTATTCTGTCGGAATTCAAAAATGGAAAGGCGGCACATTCAATGACGTCTGCTACAAAGATGCAAATTCAACCGCGTATTCCGTAATTATAAACTCAAGCCTAATGCCGAACATAACAAACCTGCATGACCAGGGATATTTAAGAGGGGACAAGATTCCAATAAATGTATCTGTAATTGATGATTGCCAGACAGTCGAAAATGCAACAGTTATAAACAGCTTAGTAAATCCGCCAAACACATACTACTGCAGCAAACAAGATAACTGGGCATGGAACGAAAGCAACGGAACGTATATATGCATATGGGATTCGACAAACAAGCCGTATAAATGGTACAATGTCACGGCAACAGTTTCAAAGAATTATTATGTGCAAAGCTCAACACCGGGCACAGACAGGTTCTTCTTAGGCACAACGCCGAAGCTGGATTTCCCTTCAGTAAACCCGACATTCGGCGGATGGGGTGAGAACCATCAATTCAGCGTGAGGCTGACAAGCCTTGACCTTGCAACAAACAATGTATCCCTCTGGAAAAGCCTTGACAACATTTCATGGAACGTTGTCAACTGGCAGTTAGTAAATACACCGGTAAACCAGTGGGTCTACTTCAACGAAAGATTTACTTGCAATGACTACTTGACGCCGCCTTCGGGACGTAATTATTACCAGATAAAATCCGCAAGCGTGTTCGGATTCAGCAACGAAACGCCAATACTTAATTTCACTCTCGACTATGACAATATAACCATACCAACATTAGGGGGGAACGACAGTGTAAGGAGGCTTGGCACAACAACGGCATTCCTCCAAGCAAGAATCTATGACAGCGATTATGGAGTTTATCAAAATAATACTGCAGGAAATATTTGGATAACGTCGGACGGAAATAATTTCAGCTCAAACCAGACGTGCACAACATCAAACGGATATTGCAATATAAATTACGATCCACAATGCGATATATCCACAGGAGTGCAAAAATGGAAGCTGGCAGTTGAGGATGCATGCTATCAAAAAGTAAACTCCACAAATGCAACGCTGACTGTCATGGGCCAGCTATATAGCAACCACGTAAATCCGACAACAAATGCAATCATCAACAGAAACACCACAACGCCTTTGAATACCACAGTAATTAATGACTGCAACGGCGCAATTACCGGCGCCACAATATATTGGTACAATAGCACTCCAAAGCAGATTGCAATAGGATATAATACAACATGGAAGGTTCCTGTAACTTATGCAAAAGGACCTGAAACAATAACAACAAACGCAACGCAACAGTACTATGACAACGGAACAAACTCAACACAAGTCTATATATATGGATGGAGTAAGATAAACTACACCAGCCTCTCAAACAGCTCAAGCTATCTTGCAGGTGAGTATGTTGAATCATATTGCATGGTAATAGATGCCAACACAACTGCATATCTTCAAAATTACAACGTAAGCTATTACAAAAACGGAAGTTTGCAGACCTCTGCAATGACAAATGAAAACGGAACTGCATTATGGAATTGGTCCACAGCATCTGAAAACTTCGGATGGTATAATATAACGTGTATAATTTCAAATGATAACGCCCAATACTATACGCCGTCAATTCCGCAAATTGAAAGCAATGTGAGAATAAACAGATCCACGGTTCTTAAGTCCCTATCGCTTTCCAACTCATCAATATTCAGGAATGATTCCTATAACCCGTACAAAACAAACATATCAGTAACTATCTATGACGCAGTTATAGGGCCTGCAGACGGGGCAAACGTCACATTCTATAATTCAACCGAACTTATCGGCAATTGCACGACTAATCCGAGTGGCAACTGCTTCATAACATATAATGCGCCAGACAATTCAACTCCGGGAATTTACATAATATATATAAACTCAACCAAGACAGGACTTGAGCCATCCATAACAAATCAGACCAACATCACTGTGACAGGAGTACTATTCATAAACATAACACAGCCAGCAAACGATTCGTCGTGGGGTAAATCGACGACGCTCAATGTAACGTCCGATATATGGAATGAAAACGGCTATATTGATAACGCAACTGTAAATTGGTATATTGATACAAACTATGTTGCAAGCGGACAAAACGCGTCGTTTTCGCTATCGTCGCAAACGCCAGGAAGCAGAAAATTGACCGCGAATGCAACGAAATCATATTACCAACAGGCAGCGTCAAATATATCCCTAAGAATAAACGGTCTTGCTGACGTAAACTGGTGGTACCCGCCGGACAGCTCTCTGCAGCCATATCCGGTTCCATTTGAAATACAGTGCCGCGTAACAGACAACACGTCAGCAAGTGTCATTCAGGGATATGATGTCAATTTCTGGTACTGGAACGGCTCAAGTTATATCTTCAACGGAACATATGCAACAGATAATTTCGGCATTGCAGGCACTACATGGTATCCGGATTCAAAAGGAAGCATAACCTTCATGTGCAACATAACTGAGAATACAACAATGTATTATTCGCCGAATATTAAAAGTGCAACTGCAACAATAATGGTGCAGGATACAAACCCGCCGTCAATAACGAATACAAGCATACTGCCAAACCAGAGCATTGAAGCAAATCTCAACTCAACAGCAATAACTGCAAATGTTACTGACGATTTAAATGTTTCTTCAGTCATCGCAAGAATAGTTTTACCCAACAGCAGCGTAATAAACCGAACAATGGCAAATATATCACAAAACATATACACAGTCCAATACCTGCCGCCCATAGGAGGAAATTATTCAGTGACAATAATGGCGTGGGATTCGCCGCCCGAAAGCAACTTAAATGCAACGTATGCGGGAAACTTTACTGTATGGGGAAAAATAAACATGACTTCTGTTCAAACCGATGAAGCAGTAATAAACGGCATAACGCAATCAAACGGGGCACAATTTGTAATTGAAGCCAATGCAACTAATCTCGGGCCTGCAAACGCGTATAATGTAACACTGACCATGTCTGATTCCCCGCCGGGCGTCTTATCCTACAACACCACGCAATACTCTTGCGGAAACCTCAGCACAGGCCAGAATTGCTCGCGCGCGTTCCTTGTAACTGTACCCCCGGCAACGCCGCCACAAATAATATATTCAAAAGTCACAACATCCTGGCGCAATCCGGATCTGACGCTTGAAAATGTCGAAAATATAACAGACGTAATAATCTCGGCAAATCCAATAATTGATATATATGAGCCATCTCTCATAAACAACACTCCGCATGGAATGACAACCAAAGCAGGAACATTAACAATAATATCTGCAGGAAACTGGCCTGTTGACAACATAGCCATAAACACCGTGGGCGGAAATCTTGCAACATCATGCCCGGGATGCAACATCACAATAAGCCAGCCCCTATGGGGAACTCTTCCGGCAGGAAGCAATTTCACAACAGACATAACTGTTGTAGTGCCGTTTGGGCAGCCGCCCGGCAACTACTGGACATCCGTGCTTGCATCATCAGATGCCGGCGTTGATTGGATAATCATGAACCTTACGGTTCCGCTCAACACTTCATGGACCAGAAATCCGGCGACATTCGGAACAATACTCGCACTGGTAAATTCAAGCGATTCAGTAGGCAATATAGTTGCAACGCATATAGGCAACCAAAAGATAGATTTCAAGCTATATGAATCACAAAACGGAAGCGCGCTTGTTTCATTTGCTCCGCTGGCATTCACATTAAATGTCCTTTCATCAGTCAATATTTCGCTGAATTACACAATTCCGATAAGCCAGACACCGGGCATGTATTACTATCAGCTTCTGATAAGAAACACATCGGCAAATCCGCCGGAATACATAACAGACATGTGGCTGAATGTAACCGACACACCGCCGACAATATCAAATGTCATCATTAATCCGATGGGCTATGAGGCGGGCACAGAATACACAAACATAACCGCAAGAATAACAGACAATGTGGCTGTGGCGTCAGCATGGATAAACGCGACAAAGCCGAACGGAACAGAATTCATAAAATACTTTGATACAAACGGCCCCGAAGTTTTCACAAACTACAGCGAAAATGAAACAGGAATACACAGAATCAGAATATGCGCAAGCGATGTTATGGGGCTTGAAGGATGCACGCAGGAGTATAATGTCAGCGTGATGATGAACACTACGCTTTTGGCAGAAACAAACATAACGAATTCATCAATAGGCGGGGTTCTTCTTGCGTCCGGAGTAAATGTTTCGTTCAATTTCAGCATAAGAAATATCGGCTATTCACGGGCACTGAACGCAAACACCACAATAAGCGTTCCTGAAAACTGGAGCGTAACGGACAGCTTTTTCACTGCCGGAAACATCATAAAAGACAATGCATATAGCAATACGACAATGCTTCAGATTGCACCCGACTCCATGGGCACATATTACATAAACTTCACATCAAACTGGACAAACTTCGATAATACAACCGATTGGAGCCTAACACAAATAAAGATAATTGTGACTTCAAATCCCGCACTGGATGTTATTGATGATCCGCTTACGATGTATGTTGAAAGCGGAAGTTCCGGCAATTACACATTTGTTTTGAATTCAACCGGAAACGACATTGCACAAAACATACAAATAAACTGCACGGGTGGTATTGCATGCACTGCATTCAACATGTCACTCAACCCACAGTACATAGCATCTCTTGTAAAGGGAAATGCTTCAAACATCACCATCAATGCATCTATTCCAGTAGGATATATTCCCGGAGTATATAACGGCGTGTTAAATGTGTCTTCCGACACATCAAGTATAAAAGCAAACATCTCAGTAATTGTTCCTGCAAACCTTACGTGGAGGCATTCTCCGACATCAATAAAAATGGAAGTCGCGGCAGGCACTAACGGAACATTCGGAATTGTGACGGTCTCAAACATAGGCAATCTTCCGGTTGTCTTGCAATCGCTGTCAACCAATACAACACTATTCACAGTAAATGCCAGCACAATAAACCTGCCGGTTGGAACTTATTCGACAGTGGCTGTAAACTACACTGCCCCGCTGGTAAGTGCAATTGAAAATTATATCGCTTATTTCAGGACAGTCAATTCAACCGCAGTTCCGCAGAACCAGTCGACACTCCTAAATATCACTGTGCAGCCAATATATTTGTATATTGTATCGCCAACTACCGCTTCTCCAAAAATAAATGTATCAAGCGGAAACACTGTAGAAACCACAATAAACCTCACCTATTCATTGCAGCCTTTGTATGAAAATGTGACCTGGGAGATCAATCTTACAAACGAAGGCTCGCTTGTAACCGTGAACACAACATACGCCAACTACTCAAACACAACAAAGCTCTGGACAATAAACTTTACAGCACCGGCAATAATGGAAGGCGCTGCACACACGCTTATTGCAAAGGCATTCTACTCCACAAAGAACATATCGGTTGAAGGCATTCAGAAAGATGCTATTGTGTATGTGGACTCTGCAGCGCCTCTAATATCTCTTTCGGCGCCCACTGCAGCAAACCGCAACTCAATAGTGCCGATATATGTAAACATTACTGATTCCGGCGGCGTGAGAAACGCATTGCTTGAAATAACAGATCCAAGCAGCCTATTGCAGAGTGTTAATGCAACATTGATGGGTTCTTCCGGAAACTTGTATAGATTCAATTATAATTATAGCAATACATCACTCCTTGGAACATATAGAATTGTTGCAAAGGGCTATGACCTTTCAGGAAATATGAACACCACAAATACGACATTCGACATATATAATCCGGCTTACATAAGCGGATACCTGCTTGACATAGAAAGCCCGAACAGCACGGCACCAATTCCGGGCAATTTCAGGATGTATAAAAATGATACTGGCACGCTTTTGCACAGCTTTGCAACTAACAACATAACAGGATATTACTATCAAAGCGCATTTGTACGAATGTATGATGTTCTTTTAGACGCCCTAAATGTCAGCATGAAATTCAAGAACTTTAATATGCCGTCAGAAGGAATTACCGATCCCGTATCGCTTGGAAACATACCTTTGTCGCTCATTGGTTCGGGGCCGCTTAAGGCGGTTTATGTAACAAGCAAAATGAATGCGCAATATATGAATATAACATTCGACTATTCGCCATACATCGGAGTAAGCGCAAATGATGTGCAGGTTTATTATTGCGGCAACTGGACAAACCAGATTGGATGCACTGGAACGTGGTTCAGGCAAAACAGCTCTGTTGATACGCTCACAAGAACAGTAATGCTAAATACTCAGGCATCTGCAGGAGCATATGCCCTATCGCAGTTTATCTGCGGAAACAAAATGTGCGAATCAATTTACGGAGAATCGAATGCAAACTGCCCGAAAGACTGCCCGATTCCTGAAGGCCAGGAAATACCGCCCATAATAGGCGGCGGAAGCACTAGCGGAGGCGGTGGAGGAGGAGGAGGAGGAGGAGGCACTAGCGGAGGCGGCGGAAGCAGCGGCGGAGGCTCTGCAGGAGTTCCTGTCGCAACAATTAAACCGGATAACAGAACAACCACTGACAACGTGCCAATTGAAATAAAGTCAACCCTGCTTTACATAACGCTTGCTCCTGGAGAGCGGGAAATCCATTCAATAGAAATAAAGAACAACCTAAACGAAATAATAAATTCAAAATTAACTGTTGAAGGGCTTGTCTGGGAACTGATAAAAATTGAAAAAACTGATTTCGATTTAGGCCCAAAATCAACCGAAAACGTAAAGATAGAAGCATATGCGCTTCCATCAACACGGCCCGGAATATATACCGGAGATATTGTTGCAGTAACAGGAAATATGACATACAGGACGCCGATTACAATAAAGATTGAACTAAAGGAAGAGCCGCTGCTTGACGTAATACTAAAAATGCTTTCAGACATTGTAAGGCCCGGAGACGATGCACAATTCCTTGTAACTATCAAAAACATGGGAGAAACTGCATCTGTAGAAGACATAATAATGAATTATGTTGTGAAAAACCTCCAGGATGGAACTGTTCTGACAACTGATAAAGAAACTCTTGCAGTCAATCAGACGCTCACCTATACAAAGACTATAAGAATACCGAATGGTACCGCAGAGGCGCGCTACGTAATTGATGCAAACGCAACTTATGCGAACGGAGTAAAATACGCCGGCTCTGCTGCGACCTTTGACGTAAGCATGCAGCCATGGCCAGTCATTATTCTGCGAAGGCTATTCACAAGCTGGCTGACGTATATAATATTACTAATAGTAATTCCGGGAATTTATTTTGGAAGGCGCGCCTACAATGCATATAAGGACAAGAAAGCAAGAGATGCGCGATATATATTCCCGATGGACTACGCCAAGCTGCCGCAAAAAGGCGATAAAAGCCTGCAGGTTGGAAAGATTGCAGAAACAGACATTAATTCATACCTTGATATCAAGAACCTGACAATGCATTCAATAGCAGCAGGGGGTACAGGTTCAGGAAAGAGCGTAACTGCAATGGTCACTGCAGAAGAACTTCTCAAGCGCGGAATACCTGTCGTAGTATTCGACCCGACAGCACAATGGTCCGGTTTCATCAGGCCATGTAAAGACCCGCACATGATTGAACTTTACGCGAAATACGGCCTCAAGCCGGAGGATGCAAAGGCATTCAAAACAAATATAATAGTTGTCAACAGCGCGAACAGCCTTACCGATGATGAAATAGACCTACGCAAATACATGAAACCCGGAGAAATCACAGTATTTATAATGAGCAAATTGCGCTCATCAGAACTCGACGCGTTTGTCAGGCGCACTATCCAAAAAATATTCAGCATACAATGGCCTGAGGCAAATACGCTCAAAGTGCTTGTTGTCTACGACGAAATGCACAGGCTGCTTCCGAAGTACGGAGGCAAAGGCGGATATGTAGAACTTGAGAGAGGGTGCAGAGAATTCCGTAAATGGGGCATCGGCTTATTCTTGATATCACAAGTCCTCTCAGACTTCAAGGGTTCAATCAGGGCAAACATTGCAAACGAAATACAGCTGCGAACCAAGTACAATGGAGACATAAATCGTGTCAAGCAAAGATACGGAACAGACTACGCGCTTCGGGTTGTCAAGCTAACAGTTGGCGCAGGGCTCCTGCAGAACCCGGAATTCAATGAAGGAAAGCCGTGGTTCATACAGTTCAGGCCGCTGCTTCACGACACAGGCAGGCTGAGCGAAGAAGAGCTTACCACATATACGAACATAAAGCAGAATATCTTGAATATGGAAACCAAGATAGCGGCGCTAAAATCGCGAGGTATCGACACATATGATATAGAGCTTGAACTGAATATGGCGCGCGACAAAACAAAACAGGGAATGTTTAAGATGGCGGAGACCTACATGGAATCAGTTAAAGCAAGGCTGAGTTCCATGGGTGGCGGAGCATAGAGTAAAAAGGGCGATAATATCTTGAAAGCGTTTGCAAAAATGCGCTTTCAAGATTTTTAGCCCAGATAGAATGGCAAAAAATTAATGGAGATGGCTAAAAATGGCGGAAAAAAAGAGCAAAAAGACAAACGAACTTGACGAGATGAGCCTCGACGAGCTGATAGAAAGATGCAAGCAGATAAAAGAGCTTCTTGCGAACCTTGAGAACCAGTACAGATCTGCGGAAATTACTGAACAAAGCTACAAGCAGACAAAGGACGCAAACACAAAAAAGCTCGGTGAAGTAAGAAAGCGCCTTGAAGACTGGGGAATTAAGGACGAAGATATTCCTGCGCCACTTTCCGCTGCGCAAAAGCCTGCCGCGAGCACTTCCGCCGCTCCAGCATCAGCACTTTCGCAGCCTCAAGCCTCCGCAACGCCAGCCGCTACAACACTATCGTCAGCAGCCCAAAAACCCGCACCGGTTCCGCCGCCGGTACAAGCGCCGGTTTTTACTCCGCCGATAGAAACACAAGAAACAAACGAATCTGCCCAAGAAACGCCGGTTGCCCCGCCAGCACCGAGCACTCCAATATCATTCACGCAAAAACTGAAACAACAATTTATGCCGTCTTCCCAAAGGTCGCCGGAAGATCCCGCATATATTTCGCAGACTGTGCAGCTTGAGCTCCAAAAATTCCAGGAAAAATTCAATGTGGATCTTGAGCGCATAAAGGCATCAATCGATGCTATTAAAGAGACACGCGCATCATCTGAAGAAAGAATACATATGCTGACTGAAGGAATTGCCGAACTCAGGTCAAACGTATTTCAGCGCGAGGCAAATTTAAAAGAGCAGGAAATGAAGCTTACTAAACTGAAGGAAATGGTTGATGACGTCGAGCCGCAAAAAATAAGCAAAGAATTCTCAAAACGCGACAAGACATCTTCGGACATTGAAGTCCGGCTTGAAAAGCTGGAAGTAAAAACAAACGACCTCATAAAGACAGTTAATGAAATAAATGCTTTGCTCAAAAGCATTGGAGGGCTTGAAAATGTGGCAGATGTAAACCATGAAGTTACGAAAAAATTCGAAGAGATACGCGAAATAAACACCGCCACAGAAAGGCTGTCTTCAAAAGTCGAAAAGATATTCATAGATATAAACAAGCGGCTTGAAAAATTCAACATATACGAAGCCAGGCAGGACAATATAAGCGAAATTGTCAACGACATGATACGAAACTTCGACGCACTTTCGCTGAAGTTTGAATCCTATGCGGAAAAAAAGGATCTGACCACTACCAAAGAAGACATCACAGACATCCAAAAAAAAATGGAAGAGCTGAAAAAGACGCTGAAAAGGGTAGTGCCATTTGCAGAGGCGCAAGTTCCGGAAGAAATCCAGGCGCTTCAGACTGAGCGGGAAGATATCGAATCGCTTCTTTCCTCAATAGAATACGAACATGAAAAAAAGCAAATCACCGACGATGAATACGCATCAATAAGGGAAAAGAATGGCGTACGGCTCAAAGAAATAAAGCAGAAAATCGCAAACGCTGTGAAAAAAATCGCGCCTGCCGATGAAGAAAAGGATGCTGCGTCAAATACGAAAAATCAGAACCCATCATTGGTTGATGCGATGTCAAAAGACATGGACGCAATCAAAACTGCGGCAAAAAAGAATGCTGAAGAATCCAAAAAGAAAGATGAAGCTGCCAAAAAAGAAGCTGAAGAAGCAGCTGAAACCGAAAATGAAAAAAATGTTGAAGAAACAACTGATGAAGAAAATGATGAGTCCGACAAAGAAAACGAAGCTGAAAGCCCTGACGCAAAAGAGAAAAAAGAAACGCAGGGAAAAAAGCATTCAAATGCAAAATCGGCTAATCCAAAAAGTTATGAAAATGCACCTGAAAAAACAGAGATAATTAATGAAGCGGGAAAAGAACCGCTGCCGGAAATAAAAAAAGAAATGATGGAACAAACAGTTGCAGAAGAAAATAAAGATGAAACGTTTGCGCAACATGTGCCCGTTCCCGCCGCCGATACAAAACATAAAGAAAAATGGCGCGCCAAATCCAAAAAGGCGAAACATAACAAACAGAAAATAGTTCGAAAGGCACGCGAAACAAAAGAGAAAAATGAACAAGTGGAGCGCGCAACGCGAATGTTTTTGCGCGCAAATGAAATTGAGCGTCCGAATGCTGTTCGCGCAAAAAAAGCAGCTTTAAAAAAGAAACTAAAGAAAAAAGTGGCGCCATCAAAACAAAACAAAATGCATGCAAAAAGACATGCACATCATGCAGCCAAATCTACCGCGAAAAAAACAATAGCATCTTCGCGTGCAGTGAGGCTCGAAAATCGCGCAATTGCAAAAGAGAAAATAAAAACAGCCACAAATAACGCAGCCCAAACATCAAGAAAATCTCTTCGCTCATCCCACGGCCTGTTTGTTCCTGCAAAAGAGATTACAGATATAAAAAGTGTTATATCAGCCGGCGCGCAGAATGCGCAAACGCCAAAAAAACAGGATATTTCGCCGCAGAAAAATGCCGAAGCTGCAAAAGAAATAGCAAACGCGCCGGCAAAAAAAGGCGAAAATGAAACAAATCCACTGCTTGCAGAACTCACTGAATCGCTGAAGCAAGGGCTTATTTCAAAAGAGACTTACGAAAATACAAAGAAGCTGCTAATGATGGGTTAGATACAAGATACAATTCAATGGGATTCAAAATGAAACAAAGAGTTATTTTGTTTGCAATGATTGCAGCGATAGCTCTGCTTTTATCACCTCTACTTGTCAATATTGCCAATGCGCCGACAGACCCTTACTGGTTCGATACGTCGTGGCATTTCAGGATTGCGCTGGCAATCAACAATACAGATTATGCGCGAGATAACTGGCCGATTGAACATGATATGAATTTCACCGCATTGATAACACAAACTGGAAAAAGCGGCACTTTCGATTACAATTCCATACGCATTTACGCGCATAACTCAACCGGCGGCGTAATGCACCCGATGAAATACCAGTTCGACAACGCGTCGGACTCAAGTGCAGCATCAAATGCCGCAGGAACTCTTGTATTCCTCTTGAATGGCACAACAGCGGCAAATGAAATCCGGTATTTCTACGTTTATTTCGACACAATTGAAAATGGCGCGAAAAGCCCGCCGTCATTTTCCACAAACCTCAACTATTCATGGGATGGCAAAGAAGCGCATGTGAATAACAGCATGCTGCGATGGAAAATAGATACGATGCGAAATGAAAATACTTCTGGATTATATGATGCAAAAGGAAACTCAGCAACCATATTTACGCAGGCAACTTCAAACAGAACAATCGAATACATACAATATTCAAACGGAACAAATAATTTTTCTTTTGATTTTAGGAACAATGCGACGTTTATTTCAGGACCTATAATGCTGAGGCTCGAACAAGCCGGAAATGAAATGCTTTGGAACAACCCCGACGCAATAACTGGAGCCGGATGGATGAAAAAGACGTACGTATTTTATGAAAATACAAAATGGCTTAAGATAATTCAAAACTTCACAAATATCGGCGGCTCTTCCATAACAAGAAACTCAACAAACGGAGGCGCGCTTTCCGTGAATGAACTCATAGACAACAGCTTACTACCGCCTTTTGGAAACGAAAGCAATCCGATGTCCAGATACGGCGCTTCTGACGGCAGCAGAGGTGTCGGAATAATAAATGTGAATTCCAGCAGCAACGCGAATTACTCCGCAGTTTACGATGCGGCTCTTGACAGGATAGGGATTAATCTTAACAGCACAACACTGGCTCCGCAGGAATCCATAATACAAACAACAGTAATGCAATTCGATGATGTCCAGTACAGCGATGACCAAAACCTTCTTCCGTTAAGAAACCAGCTGCTTTACCCTCCAATAATTACGCAAGACAATCCGCAATACATAACATTTATGCTGGAATCAAAAACAAACTACACCATCCACAACAGAAACGAAAGCGTGCTGATTACTGGAAATACTACATTCGATCCGTACAACATCAGTTCATCAATGAATGCCACTCTTGATATGGGAACGGCGGATTCTGCGGACGATATAACAATAGTTTTGTATGACGACGGAAGTGCTGAACATGGCGATGCAACTGCATCAGACACTATATTCTCCAACTACTTCAACTTATCCGAGGATAGCGTATTTGGAACATGGAATATCACCATAAACGCGTATGATATTTCAGACATTCTTCTGAACCAAAGCATCACAGCATTCAATGTAACAAATGAATACAGTACAAGCATAAATATAAGCAATCCTGACGGGTTTGTCGACCGCATAATAAACACTACACTAAATGTGAAAAATAAAAGATACGACACGTTTATTCCGGGCGCAACGCTTAACTGCAGCTACAGCGGCTCCGGCGAGCTGACAAATATAACAGACTACGGCAATGGCACATACCTCTTGAATTTTACAGCCCCTTCAATAACCGGCTCATATCTTCTTAATTGCAGCGCGATAAAATTCAACAACACTGGATGGGCCGCCCAATGGTTCTATACTGAAACCAGCGAGACAATGCTATTACTGAACATAACTCCGGAAAACCACACAACAAGCAATATAACGCGAGCAACAGGCAATTCATTTATAATTAATCTTAATGCCACAGACATTGGAGGCGCAAATGCAAAATATACGAATATGACTCTTTCGCTGCCTCAAAACATCACTGCAAATGCAACAAACGCAAGCTGCGGAACTGTAATAATGGGAACCTCTTGCCTGAGGGATTTCAATATAACAATAGCCAACGGAACCTCGCCCGGAAACTATACACTAAATACAAGCGTGGTGTGGGAGAACCCGGACACTTCAAAAAATACAACAAATTCATCAGTTACCATATACGTCTTATCAAATCCTCAAATTAATATAACTCCAGCAAATATTTCCGGTAACGCTCCTGACGGGAAAACGGTTACCATAGGAACATTTACGGTATGGTCTATAGGAAATGACAACATCACAAACACTACGTTTAATGTGACCGGAATTCCGGACTTTTCAGTGTCTTTCAGCCCGCAAAACATATCCGGCCTTGCAGCCGGAAGCTCACAGCCGGTTTCAGTAAACGTGACTGTTCCATCAGATTATGCGCCGGGAAACTATACTGGAACAATAAATGCCAGCACAATAAACGATGGATGGAAAACAATAGAGCTTAATGTAGCCGTGCCTTCAACAACAAACCTATCGATAAACATAACGCCTCAAAACTACACATCCCGAAACATATCTTATTCAAACAGCGAATCATTCAACATAACTATCAATACTAGTAACACGGGCGTAACCGGCGCAAAAGACGTAAACATAAGCCTATCGCTTCCGCAAAATCTCAGCGCAAATTCGACAATTGAAAACTGCGGCAACATCAGCACAAATTCATTCTGCATAAATCAATTCAACATAACAATAAGCAATCAAACAGCTCCGGGAAATTATACATTCAACATAACGGCAACATGGAAAAATCCCGATTTGTCGATAAATTCAACAACCACCAATATGACCGTTGCTGTGCTATCCAATCCACTATTAAATGTTTCAGAAGGCGGCATATCAACAATACTCTTTGACAATACGACAGCATATGCGGGCAATTTCACAACATACTCGCTTGGAAATGACAACCTGACAAACATCACGTTCAATGTTACCGGACTCTCGAACTTTACATTCACCTTTTTGCCGGCAAACATCTCAACTTTAGGAGTAAACAGCTCACAGCTTGTCTCTGTAAATGTTTCTGTTCCGTTCGCATATTCTCCAGGTAACTATACCGGAACAATAAATATGAGTTCGATTAATGACGGCTGGAAGGTTATTGAAATAAATGTAAGTGTCCTTATAAGACGCGAATGGAGCATTTCTCCGACACATTGCGAAAGGGCGGAAAATCCCGACACCGGAACAGTATGCTCTGTAGCCGTATCCAACACAGGAAACGCACCCATAAACTTTACTGTCAATCCTTCCGGAATAAATTATACTTCGGCAAATGAAACCAATTTCACAGTGGCTAAGAATTCAACACACTCGCTCGTATTTCTTTATAATGTCTCAAACATCACAAAGGATTTTTTCTATTCCTTTTATACCATTAACGCCACAGACGCGGATGCATCTCCGCAGTATAGCAACTTCAACATAACCTTAATACCCTATGTTATACCGTTGTTTTCAGTGAACGTCCTGCCGAACGAAACCGAGCAGAGAAAAAATGTCGAGATAATGGTAAATGTTACCGACCGCTCCACAACCGGAATAAACTGGACTCAAATGAATATAACGCTTCCAAACGGCACGCTTGAAACGCATAACCTGACGCGTATAGACGTAAACGGAACTTTCAGCCAATGGTATTTTAATTATTCAGGAATTATGAATATCTCCAATCTGACAAACATGAGCGGCAATTTATCAAACATCACATTAAATTACACGGGAAGCACAGCATTGCGCGGCACCTATAATATATCCATCACATCACAGGATAATACTGGAGTTGCTGGAGATGTAAATGGAAGCTTCAAAATACATGCAAAAATGCTTATTGGATTCCTTCCGGGATCAACAAAATATTATCAGGGCTCAACAGGTTCTCTTTATTATGCTGCAACTGATTCTGAGGATAATGCGCTTAGCGGAGCAAATGTAACTATAAAGATAAAAGACTCTTCAGGAAACTTGACTTATCTCCAAACATTCTCAACAGGATCAAGCGGACAAATACTTCCAACCCCGACATTCCTTTTGCCAAATGATGCTAAAGTCGGGCAATACAACATTTCTGCATACACAACATATTATGATGCGATTGCAGACAAAATATTAAATGCAACTAACAATGCATCATTCAGCCTGCAATCCGGTTCATCTGGCGGTGGAGGCGGACTTGCCGCATATGTGGACACTGCTGTTGTCTGGTACCCTGACAATGTGATGCGCTTTGAAATGTGGTTCTCATATGCAGGAAATGTGACTGATCCAGACAATATGACTTTGTTTGTGTATGATCCTGCGAGCAACCTGTATTTTAACATAAGCCTTACAAACGCAAACAGATCATCCGCAGGATTGTATAATTACAGGTATGCTATGCCGATTAATACTGCTTCAGGATATTACTTCGCCATCCTCACAGCATCAAAAGAAGGCTTTGTAAGCCAGATGGTAAAGCCTTTCAGAGTTGCAAAAGGCGGCCCCTATGACGTAAAGCTGACAGTATTGCCGCCTCTTGAAGTGTCGCGGCAAGACTACCTTAGCTTTGAAGTGCTTGTGGAAAACATGGGAGAAGTCACGCAGGACGTTTATATCGATTATTGGACGTCCTATGAAAACAATACATATTATTATAGTGGAGAAGCCATACTGACGCCCGTGGGCGTGAATATAACAATAATAAGAACGGCATACATCTTTTCCAATCAGCCTCTTGGGATGAACACGCTAAACTTAAAAGTGACATACGACAGCGTACAGGCACCGATACTTTTGAGCGCCAATTTTGAAGTAGTTGATGATTATATAAACATACCTCCTCCTCCGCCACAACCGCCTCCGCCAGACTATGACTATGAAAGTGGAGGGGGTGGTGGGGGAGTTATTGAAAGAATAATTTATTTGCCGCCTGAAGAACTTCCGGAAACCGATGCGGCTGGAATTGGCAAAAGATCAAGCATAGAAATAGAGAGCTATAACAAAGAAATAAACATAGTGCGAGGATGGACATCGCTTGAAAGCGTAAAAGTGAAAAATACAGGCAACACAACACTGAAAAACATAACGCTTTTGTTATCCGGAATACCTTCTTCATGGTTCAAAATAACTCCAAAATATTATGAAAGCCTAACTTCCGGAAACAGCACAATATTTTTGATAGAATTCAAAATACCAAATAATGCCGAGTCTGGAACATACAACATCGTTTTCACAGCATCATCTATTGAAAGAACAACTGAAAAAGTCGGCCGCCTGATAATTTTCACATCGATTGAAGAACTCGTAAATCAAGAGATTATAAACCTTAAAATAGATGTAGAAAAGCTTGAGGAAGACACAGACTATTCCGAACGGCTTGGAAGAAATATTTCGCAAATCCGGGATATTATAGCATCTGCGCGAGCCCAAATAAAACTAGCTGAAGACAATGCAAAAAAGAAGGTATTTGATGACGCGCTCCTTAACACGCAAACAGCGTCAGGCCTGATAAAGCGCGGAAAACGCCTGCTTGAGTCCCTTGTAACCGAAGAGCCATCAGTCTCGCAGAAACCAACACGAAATGTCTGGCTTATGGGGCTTGAAGCGCTTTTAATAATTATTTTAATAGCTGCAATAGCGCTATGGACGATACGGTCGCGCGGGAAGCTCAAATGGGAAAACATAAAGGCATACCTCAAGAAGAAAACCGAAAAGAGCGCGACAAATGAAGAATTGAAGAAAGAGCTTGTTGCAGAAAAGGAAAAAATAGCCCGAATGACAAAACTCCTTGAAAGCGAGCTTAAAGAAGGCATAATAACGCAGAACGCATATAATGAGCTGAAGAAGAGAAATGATGAAAAGCGAGCTAAGATAGAGCAGCAAATCAAAAAGATTTAAGCCGCAAACAAATCAAAAACCATGCGGTTATTTGCTCAAAATTCTCTTCTTTTCAAAAACAATCGCTATAAATACAAGGCCCATAAACGCAGTTATCACAAGAATGCTTGCGGTATAGCTGACAATATCATTTATTATGTGATATGCACTTCCTTCTTTTGTGGTGCATGTCGTTTCACCGCCCTGCATAAAAAAAGAGTACTTTATTTCCGCCGCACCTCCGAAACTTTCGCAGATTTCCGCATGTATCGATTCGTGAAAGTATGTCTGTATTGAATTTACAAAAAGAAACATAATTATGAGAACAATTATGTCGAAAATATAGTGCTTCATGAAATAAGATACTGCATCACAAGCTTAAAAATCGATAAATAATTGCGCGACAGATAATTCAAGACTTTCTTCTAATGCTTACAACGGTTTTTCCGTTCTGAACCCCTTCATTTTTAACAATAAGCGAATAGGTTCCTGGAGATAGCTTATAATCTCCTGTCAAATTTATTCCTTTTTCGAAATATTCAAGTCCAACAGCCACCATATTTTTTTTAATAAAGGGAAATGCAAATGAAGGGATCACATATGTTTCAAAAACGCCGGACAAAACATCAGGCATTCTATCAGAGATTGTTCCAACATTGCCTTTTGTGAAAACAAAATACGCATTATTGTAATCCAAATCTTCGCTGATTGTCATTGAAGTCGCTGTAGAATCAACATTGTAAAAAATGCCGCCGCGGCTTACTACCGCAATTACTGTGGAATTTGCAAAATTCGATGCACCATATCTGCCTGATGTGCTTGTGACCGGCGCAAGTGTTGGAGATTCCACAGACACTTCAACCGAATGGCCCGAAGATGCATACGAAACATATGCCAGGGATGCAAATAATACAACTATACTCAAAGAGAGTAAAATGCAATTACTGCGTTCTTTGAAAAAAGCAGACATTTTACATAGCATAAAAACACAATATACTATTATTTGCGCCCGCTTATATACGTACGGCGCAGCTCTTTGTGGTTCGCATCGAGTGGCGAAAACATATAAATCTATAGAATTATCTATTAGTGTGATGCTATGGAAATAAAGCCGACGCGCTCGGAACTAATGAAGCTAAAGAAGAAAATCAAGCTTGCTAAAAGCGGCCATAATCTTCTTAAGAAAAAACGCGACGGATTAATCATAGAGTTCTTTGAAATTCTAAAACAGGCAAAAACAGTGCGCAAAGAGCTAACTGACGCTTACAAAAAAGCCCGCCATAATGTTGATGTCGCATCTGCCGTTGAAGGTGTATTTCCGCTTAAAACAGCAGCTATGACAGTAAGCCCCTATACCCCAATAGAGCTTTCTAGCAAAAACATAATGGGTGTGGTGGTGCCGAAAATAAAGACTGAAAAAAACACCAAAACACAAGTTTACAGCTATATAAGGGGCTCAATAGCGATTGATGAAGCGATAGCGACATACAAACAGGTTCTTGAAAAAGCAGTGACTGCTGCCGAAGTAGAGACGGCGATGCTTAAGCTTCTCCAAGAGATAGAAAAAACAAAGCGCCGAGTAAACGCACTCGAATTCTCACTCATACCAAAAATGCAGAAAGAGGCTTCTTTTGTCACGCTGCGCCTCGAAGAAATGGAACGTGAGAATATCTTCAGACTGAAGAGAATCAAAAATAGACTTAAGTCAGCTTAAAAACAACATACTAGTAACGCTTATTAACTGTCTTAAGCAATATATATTATGGTAGTTTCCAGCAATCCCATAACAAAAATACTTCTCGAAGTGCCCGCCAATGCAGACTTGGGCGATATTTCAATAACACACGGCGCTGTTGCAGAAGTTTTTGATTCAACAGGGGCTCTTTCGCGCAAGCCTTTCGAGCTTGCGGAACATGCACATCCTGCCGAGGTTTGGTTCGAGCTGAATATTTCAAATAGCCGCTTCAAAGATGGGCTTGAGGAAATGAATAAACTGGCGCACATGGGATTTTCAAACTTTAAAATACTGCTCTCAGGGTTAAAAGATCCAAGCGACATCTATCGCGTGCGCCTTATTGCGGCTGAGCAAGGATTTTCCTTCGGCATGGAAATTCCTTTCGGAATTCTTGTCGAATACCCTGCAATGGCCCTTTCATACGAAGCGATTTCAAAAGCAGGCGCCTCATTTGCCCTTATGGATATAGACACCCTCTCAAAAAGAATATTATTTTCTGAAAAAACGCCTGACGGACTTCCTGATCCGGTGGCTAAAGTAATGGAAGATTCAATAACGCACTTCAAAGGTATGCGAATGCACGTCTCTGCGCGCGGAAATATGCTTGAAAATGCCGCAGTCATAAAGGAACTGACAAATTTGGGAATTGATTCTGTCGTATCACACCCCGATAAAAAGGAAAGACTGAAGCTAAAACTGCTTCATGCAGAAAAAAGCCATGAGATTGATTTCTTAAAGGCTAAGATGCGCATGCACCTCAAGTCGCGAGCGTAAAAAATCACAATCCAGTTGATTTTCAAGCTTTCGACGTGGCCAAAAAGTTTGTCGAGCAAACGGCATGAGTTTCATCGCATTCATACTCACATTGCAATGAAAAATCAATAGACGTACAGAGATTGAACAAAGAAGCGGTCGGAAATATATCAAAGTATTTAAATAGCGGTGTATATATAATAGACTATCATTTCTAAGGGATTCTAATGGGGGGTAATACAATAATAAGAAACGTAGTTGCATCTTGCAGCACTGATTCAAAAATACCGCTTTCTCGCCTGGCTGTGGGCCTTGAGGGTACTGAATACGAGCCGGAGCAATTTCCGGGACTCGTCATGCGCCTGACTGATCCAAAAGCTGCTGCGCTAATATTCAACTCGGGAAAAATCGTGTGCACTGGAACAAAATCGCCCGAAGATGCAAAATGCGCAATCGATAAATTAGTGCAGACAATACAGACTCTTGGCGTAAATATCGGAAAAGTAAGAGACATCACAATACAAAATATTGTGGCGTCAGCAAACATGGATGCAAAATTGAATCTTAATAAAATAGCTGTGGAACTTGAAGGAACAGAATATGATCCCGAACAGTTTCCCGGACTGATTTACCGGCTTGATGATCCACGGGTTGTGTTTCTCTTATTCACATCCGGAAAAGTGATATGCACCGGAGGAAAAAGCCAAAAGGAACTGAATAGAAGCATTGAAAAGCTTCGTGAGAACCTGATTGGAATTAACGCGCTTTGAATATCATTCGCAATTTTCGGCAAATAAAATCCGAAAATCCCGATAGACATTTATCAAACTACGAACACAAAAAAATCGGGGGGTTTTTAATAAGGCTATCTTCTACGCTGATTCCCAGCCGGAATAATTTGATATCCCATTCTGTCGGCCGCCTGTTTTTCGGCAATGTCTATATATTCGCATATCAGCGCGCATCATTCAACAAAAATAGGCAACGAATGGATAAGAAGAATGTTTTTTGTTGCAGTGCTTCGTATGTTGCTGGAATTGATATTAAAAAATTAAAATAATAAGAAAAATATAAAGCGAAACCCCGAAATGCCGGGAGTTTCGCAAATTAATTAATTTAGAGAGATTAAAATTGAGTTAAAATAAATTTCGGGATTATTTTTTCTTTTTCTTGCCCTTTGCTACTGCTTTCTTCTTTGCTGCCATTTTATCACCCCATAATTTTGAATTGCTTGAAAAATACACAAGTATTTCAAGATAGTAACTATTATATGCCCCATAGTATATATAGTTTTTTTTAAAAATACTTTTTTCAGAAAAAATTTCAGAATTTTTTTCAAATATTTTTTTAGAAAAAAATAAAAATTATTTTGCAATAATTCTTTTCAGCACCTCTGCAATCTCTTTTCCGCTTGCGCGCCCGGCAAGCTCTTTCATTGCCGCGCCGATAATGACATTCATTTTGCCGGTTTTTTCGCGCAAAATTATTTCTTCAAGTATTTTTTCAAGATCCTGCGCAGAAATTTTGGGCGCTGCTGAAATTATTTCTGAAATCGGCTTTCCTGTGCGCGAATATTCCAGAACAACCTGCGCAATTTTGTTTTTTTCGATTTTCCCATTTGAAAGCAACTCAAAGATTTCACGAAAAATAGCTTCGCTGATTTTCTCAATCTCAATGTTTTCCCGGGATTTTAATTGTGGAAGCGTGTTTGTAAAAAATATTGCGATAGTTTTTTTCTCGGATTCGTGTTTTTCTGCGATGCTTTCAAAAATATCCAGATAATCCGACGCAATTATCTGGCCTGCAAGCTCTCCGCCGATTTCTTTTTGGATATGCGCAAATTTTTCATCAAGCGTTTCAGGTCTCTTTATTTTCCGAATTTCCGATTTCAAAACAACAATTGGCGCGACATCAGTTTCCGGATACATCCTTGCCGCGCCCGGAAGAGGGCGCATAAATTCCGAATCGCCATTTGCAAGGGCGCGGCGCGTCTCTTTAGGAACGCCATCAAGCAATTCATTTACACGATTTAGAACTGCATTCATCGCATTTTCCGCAGTATTTTTATCTGCGGCGACAATCGCGATAAGGTCACCATCCTTTGCTCCGAGAAATTTTCGCAGCTCGACAAATTCATTTATTATGCCGTATTTTGCCAGGTCTTCATCAGAATGTATTATTCCTTTGACTTTTGCTTTTGCGCGCGCGAAACCTGCGACTTCATTTCCAAGAGTCCTAAAATCATTAAGCTTTTCCTTGAAAAGTCCTGCGATTTTTTCCAGCTTTATTGCATAAATCTCTTTTCCGCCAAGTATTTTTGACTGCGAGCCCTTGAAAACCGATGTTGCGTTGATAAAATACAATTCCTGTTTTTTGAAATCCCTTTCTTGGAGTTTTTGTTTTATATTCAAAAGCCCCGTCTGGCGCAAAACTTCCTGATTCACAAGTTCAGGAATCATTTTAAGGTCCTGCGCGCCTTTTATTTCCGTCCGTGCGCCGTCTTTTATTGAAACATTTACATCCTGCCTGATTGTGCCTATGCCGCGCATCACATTTCCCGTGCTTTTCAGAAGCATGCCGATTTTTTCCGCGGTTTCTTTTGCATGCTCAGGGCTCTTTATATCCGGCGCAGTCCCGATTTCAACAAGCGGAATTCCGAGGCGGTTAAGGCCAAAAACAGTTTCCCCATCGCGAGTTTCAAGAATCTGGCAGCTTTCCTCCTCAAGCGAAATATTTGCTATGCCGACAAACCCTTTGGATGTTTCCAGATTTCCGTCAATTCCGACAATCGCGGTTCTCTGGAATCCTGAAGTGTTTGAGCCGTCAATCACTGTCTTTCGCATGAAATGAAGCTCTTGTGGAATTTTTGCAGAAAACATTTTTGATATAAGAAGCGAGATTTTGAGGGCGTCCTGATTTACGCTATGCGGCGGCTCTTCATCCATTTCCACAAGGCATGATGATTTCGGATAGATCTTGTAAATAAATTCCTTTTCGCGGCCAAGCTCGTGCATTACTGCGGCATCCACTTTACCAAGCTCGCCAGCCACTGCGCGCAGCTTGCGCGTTATTTCTGATTTTGAGGCTTCATCCACATCAGTCGCGCAATTGCAGAATAATTTCTTTGTCTTAAGGCGGCGGTGTATTTCAATGCCGCATTTAAATCCCATCTTCTGGTAATCAAGTTCCATTATATCCGCCTAAATATAGTTATTTATCTAATGAAGTATATTAATAATATGAATATACGCCTATTAAGGGGTTGAAAGATCAATGAAATCAGGAATTGTAGCATTTTTGGCAGTGCTTGTAATTATGTCAAGCACTAGCAATGCGATGAAAATAGAATCATACGGCATTGTATCGGAAATTACTGATGATAACGCGGTTCGCCAGAAAATGCTGATAACAATATTAAACAATGAAGCCCGCGAACTTAACAGCGGCTCAATTTCCGCGCCTTTGGATTCCAAAATAGTTTCAATAACTGACAATTACGGCGACCTCGATTACAATATCGAGAAAAACGGCAAGTCAGATATCCTATTCAGGTTATCAAAGCCGTTGCAAAGTGGCGAGCCGCGCATCATAGTGATATATCTCGAAACCACAGGCCTTATAAAGAATACGGGGGATTATTTCGAATACTTGTTGGTATTTACGCCAAAACAAAACATATCTAATTTCGAGCATCTCCTGAAACTTCCCGAGGGCGCAAAGCTATACTCTTCCGAGCAATTTGCAGTTGTTTTCCCGGAGGCAAAAATCGGAAAAATAAATGATGTGATCTCTGTTGAATGGATTTCTGATCTGGCTGCCGGAGAGCCGCAGGTATTTCTCGCAAGATTCAAAACAGAACACATTAACTGGAAATCCATGGGCATGGCGGTTGCATTAATTATGGCAATGATTGTTCTGGGGCGTTACCTACAAAAAATTCTGAAAAAAAACATCAACAGAAAAAAAGAAGATTTTGTAGTGCGCTCGTTGAACCTGTTAAACGAAAGCGAAAAGCCCATTGTAGAATCAGTTATAAGACATCCTGGAATAAAGCAGAATGAACTTCGCGAGATGCTAAATTACAGAAAATCGGCGATAAGCAAAATTATAAGCAGGCTTGAAGCAAGAGAAATAATAGAGCGCAAGAAATCCGGCAAGATAAACCGGATTTATCCGGGAGATCGCCTGAAAAACTAATTTTTGCAACGGTTTCCACAACAGATAGTTATATGGTTTCCGCCAAAAAAATAAGAGGCTTAAATAACAGCCCAAGGTGAAATTATGAATTGTGCGTATGGAAAAGACATATATAAACAAGAAAACAAAGAGTATTTCATGAAACTAAAAAAACAGTTTGTTTTCTTATTTACAATATTGGTTGTGAGTGGATTTCTATTCGGAAATGTTTTTGCCGAAAATACTGCTCTAACAGCGGCTGGTGCTCGAACAGTATCCGCCCCGAGTGACGCTACCACTGCAAACGCGGCGGTAAATGACGCGACAGGCACTATAAAATCATACGCGTCTGGTGCTGTAACCAGAAATGTTCTAAAGGCAAAGCTTGAGGAAAAATATGCCGCAGGCACGCTTACGAGGCAGGACTTAAAAAACGCCCTTACAATAGCTTACCGCTACAACGTTCTGAAAAGAGAAGATCTAAGATATATCATTACCAACATGTACAAAGAGAACACGCTTACTCGAGATGACCTTAAATGGATTCTTAACCAGGCATATGCCCACAAAGAGCTTACCCGAGATGACCTAAGATACATAATAACTGTGGCTTACAAGAACGGCGAATTGACAAGAGAAGATATCAAGTTTCTTGTAATAGAAGCATACAAAGCGGGCGAACTTAAAAGAGATGATGTAATGTGGCTGATTGTACGCGCATACAAGAACGGCGAGCTTACAAAAGAAGACCTTAAATGGCTTGTTGTAAACAGCTATAAAGAAGGCAAGCTCACGCGAGATGATTTAAGAGCGCTCATAACCGCAGCATACAGCCAAGGCGAACTTACAAAAACGGATGTTAGATGGCTGCTTGTGAACTCCTACAAAGAAGGCGTATTAACAAGAGACGATTTAAGAACCGTAATTGCCGCAGCATACAATCATGGAGAGCTCACAAGAGCAGACATTAAGTGGCTGTTCATTAACAGCTACAAGGAAGGTATCCTGACAAAAGAAGATGTTAAGGAACTCTTAAGGGCTGCTTATAAAAAGGGCGAACTCAGAAAGTCCGATGTTGAATGGATACTGAACGAAGGATACAAAACAGGAGAAATCACGCAATCTGAAATCAGCATTGCTGAAACTACCGGGGAAACAGTTGCTGTTGAAGCCCAGCCGGCATCGGTTGCAAGCATGCCTGAAGTAACGACAACAACAGTAGCCACTGCAGCAGAATCTTCTGACACAACAACATCAGGAACTTCAGCCACAACCGCTGTAAGAGATGAGCTTAAGACAACACAAGCATGGATGCTATATAAATACGCTCTTGTACCTATGGAAAGGCACAGGATTGGCATGGAAGCGCTTATAGGCTATGTTGAAGGCATAAACGGAAGCACCGCAAAACTTGTCGAGCTTAAAAACCAGTTCGTAGCACAGCAGGATAGCCTCAAGGCAGCTGCAGAGAAATCAGATTACACCGGCGGAAGGGCTATTGTTGAACAGATGAAAAAGACAGTTGCCGACTTCAGAACAAATGTAAGGGCGCAAATAGGAACCAATACAGAAGCCGCAAAAGCCGCTTTGAACAATGCGCTTGAAGCAAACGAAGAATATCTTGATTCATTAGTAACTGAAGCAAGAGAAGCTAAAAAGAACAGGAACCTTGAAGCTTTCGACTTTACAAACGCAAAAATACAGGCGCGACTTGATAAAGAAAAATCAAACGGAGCCGATGTATCTGCACTGCAAGCAAAACTTGATGAAATAAAAGACACAAGAAGCGCTTTAATTGATGCAATGAATACTGGAATAGAGTCGTGCAAAGGAGAAGGAATCGGAAAATGCACTAAAACCGAAGCGCAGAATCATATAAAACTGCGGGCAGAGCTTGAAACAGACTATATGCAGCTGCGCGAGCTTGCAAAGCAAATCGGACAGAGCCAGAAAATAGGCAATGCGATTACGCAGGCATATAATATAATAGCAAATGCCGAAAAAACAATTGCCGCTGCAGAAAGAAATGGCTTAGATGTTTCTGTCCAGAAAGCAAGACTTGCGGAAATAAAAGGAATAGTTAATGGCGCCAATGCAAAGTACCTGGCAAGAGAGTATACTGGCGCAGCCAATGACCTTAAATCAGCACAATCTGCTTTCGAAACGCTGAAGAAAAACACTGTGACAACTGCCGCACCAACCGGTGCAAGACCCGCTACTGCAACCAATCCGGCCGGTACAAGGCCAATAGCAGCAACTAATAGATGAGGTTGATGATATGAAAAAAACAACTGTTTTGTTTTTGGCATTTTTAGTGCTTGTAGTGGCTATAAGCGGCTGCTTTGGGAATAAAGAAACAAATACACCTACAACAAGCGGCTCTCAGCAAACCGTGCCAAGCGGCATCAGTACAAGTGAAAGCATACCTTCTGCAGATGATGGCGCGGGATTAACTATTGAAACACCGCAGGCATCAGCTGACGAAAATGTCGATCTTGGAAGCCTAATATAAACAAGCCAAAAGAACTATAAATCAAATGAGTTAAAGCGGCAAACGCTTTAACTCTTTTTTATTTTTTAAAGAATAATCTCTTTCAAACATGCGTTTGATTAATAAATTCGATAATCTACAAACTCAACTTCTCCGCAATCTCTTTCATTGCCTTAAGCGAAATTTCAACAAACAAGTCATAAGGAATTCCCGCGTTCTCACATTCCATAATATTCTCGCGCTTTGAGCCCGCAGCAAAGCCTTTTTTCTTGAACGCGTTTTTGACAGAATCCTCGCTGACGTTATCAATCTTTTTGCCTTTCACCATCGCGCAGGCGATTATCAGGCCGGTCATCGAATCTGCGGCAACTAATATGTGCTCCATTTTTGTTTCGCGCGCAACCGGATTTGCAATCATTGAGTTGTGGGCAAGAATCGCGCGCAAAACATCATCCGGAATTCCTTTGCCTTTCAGCAGCTCCTGCGCCAAAACTCCGTGCATCACCGGATTTTCCTTTGTCTTCTCGAAATCTATGTCATGCAAAAGGCCGCAGAGCGCCCACATCTCGGCGTTTTCGCTCAAAAACTGCGCGGATGATTTCATTATTGCCTCTGTCGCATACATGTGCTTCAAAAGAAATTCGCCTTTTACGTGCTGTTTTACTAATTCTCCTGCTTCTGAACTGTTCATAATATCACAATTTATTTTTCGTTACTGATTTTTAAAAGCATATTCGACAGCCGCTTTTGCATGTATTTCCGCAGTGTCAAACAGCGGAATTCGGCAATCTTTCTGTTTTATCAATAAAGGTATTTCAGTGCAGCCAAGAATAACACCATCTGCGCCGTTTTTTTCGAGGTTCGCGATTATTTTTTTGAATTGTTCCCGCGAAGTATCGCTTATTTTTCCGATGCAAAGCTCATTGTAGATTACATCATGCACAACCTGCCGCTCTTTTTCATTAGGCATAATAACTTCTATGCCGTGATTTTTGCTTAATCTGCCTTTGTAAAAATCCTCTTCCATCGTGTACTTTGTGCCAAGAAGGCCAACTTTTTTAATTCCCATTTCCTTGATATTTTCCGCAGTGGCATCAACAATGTGCAGTATAGGAATCTTGATGTTTTTCTGCAACTCATCAAATACTTTATGCATGCTGTTTGTGCAAATGATAATAAAATCCGCGCCAGCGCGCTCAAGGCTTTGCGCAGCATCAATCATCATTTTCGTTGCTTCACTCCAGTTTCCGGAATGCTGCAGTTTTGCAATTTCATCAAGATCGAAAGAATACATAATGCATTTTGCAGAATGAAGCCCGCCAAGCATCTTTTTAACGCCCTCGTTTATAATGCGGTAATATTCTATAGAAGATTCCCAGCTCAATCCGCCTATTAGGCCGATGGTTTTTATTTTCAGTTCTGTGCTGCCATTCTCTTTTTTCGGATACATTTTTCTCACAGCGCATATTATGCGCGGCAGATTATAAGTAATTATACCCAATCCTTACGGGTATTTCATATGCCAAATTCCCTGTTCATAATCTTTATCTCGGCTTTTCTCAAATGCTCAAGAAGCGTTGCTTTGTTGAACCCTAACTTTTTTGCCAAATCCTGCGCAGAGATTTTTCTCGGCCAATTGTAATAGCCGCGCGCAACGGCATACTTCAGCACCATTTCCTGCTGGTCTGAAAGATTAAATCCATCAAATGTTGATTTTTTGACATATAGAAGTTCAAGCGCGCCGAGTTTTTTAATCGCTTCAATTGCATTTTTTATCGCGCCCTTTTCCGGCGCGGCAATTGTCCAGATTTCCCATCCGCCTTTCAGAAAGACTTTGCGCGATGCAAAGCAGTTGTTTTTCAGGATTGTGTGAACAACTGACTTGAATTTTATGCCTGATGTGTCCGTAAATACCTGCACAATCAGCTTCTTTTCAATTTCTTCAAGGACATTCCACTTCGCGATTATTTGGGATTTATCAAAATATTTCTTGATTGCATCTGCTTCGCCTTTTGCCAAAGATATTTCGGTAATATCCTGCACAAAATCCTTTGTAAGGCTAACTGTGATGTGCGTGAGAAATTCACTTTTAAATTTCACAAGACCGCCTGTCCAGCAGCCGTTGTGCTTCAATTTGAATCTGGCTTCGAACATAGAATATGATTACATTTCTGAATTTATATGTGATTTCAAAGCAGTGGGCTAAACAAGGGCATTACTGCACACCCTCATCCGCAATTGCCTCTTCAATGACTTCCTCGCGCATCCTGAAGTTCTCATTTAGTTTTGATTCGCGCCACGAGCCGCTCCGGTACCACAAAACTGCGGCAACTCCGGCAACAACATTTGCAACAGGAAACGCCCACCATATGCCGCTTGCTGCAAGAGCGGTGTGCTTTGAAAGAACGTATGCCAAAGGAAACCTCAGGACCCAAAGCGCGAAAATTGCAAGGATCATAGGAATGAATGTATCGCCCCAGCCGCGAAACGCGCCTGCCAGCACCTGCTGCACGCCGATAAAGCCGAATGTCAGCGCAGTAATGCGAACAAAAAGCGCGCTTCCTTCAATAACCGCGATGTCTCCTGGTATGAACAATGCCGCAAGCGGCTTTGCGAATATGAAAATTATTATGCCGGCAAAAGTCAGGATAAGAAACGCCATAATCGCGCCCTTTTTTGTAATCTCACGCGCCCGGTCTTTTTTTCCGGCGCCGATATTCTGGCTGACAAGAGTTGATGTGGCAATCGAAAATCCTATTGCCGGTATTATAACAAAGCTGATTATTCTTCCGCCGATGCCGTACATTGCCACTACCTCAGTCCCGAAACTTGCGACAAGAAAAGTCATCACTGCCATTCCGAGAGCCTGCGAAGACTGCTCAAGAGATGCCGGAACCCCGAGCGCAAAAATCCGTTTTATAACCGAATAGTCCGGCGCAAGATTTTTCAGATTCAAATGTATGCCGTACTTCCCGCTGAAAAGCATCCAAAGGCCGATTATTGCAGCAAGCCCTTGAGTAATGACTGTCGCAATAGCTGCTCCGGCAACGCCGTATGCTGGAATGGGGCCGTAGCCCATGATAAACAACGGATCAAGCACGTAATTCAAAGCAACTGTGCCAAGGACAACGTATATCGGCGTTTTTACGTCTCCGACCCCGCGCATGAGCGACTGGAAAACGAAATAACCGAATACGAAAACAAGGCCTGCAAAAGAGATCTGAAGGTATGAAACCGCGCCAGTAAAAACTGCCGCATCCGCACCCATCAGCTTTATGAGGTACGGAGATGCAAAATACCCTATTATTGAAAGCGGTATAGATACCAAGACCATCATCAGAAATGTCTGGGCTGAAACATAATTAATGCTGTGCTGCCTGCCTCCGCCCTTATGGTGGGCGACAAGTATTGTCCCTGCGATTGCAAGCCCTCCGCCGATGGATATTATCAAAAAGAGTATCGGAAAGCTTAATGAAACCGCGGCGATTGCATTCGCGCCAAGCCTGCCGACCCAGAACGTGTCGATAAGCTGGTACATTGTCTGGAGAATATTTGCAAAGATAATCGGCAATGCAAGGGCAAGCATTGATGATATTATGGGCCCTTCAGTGAGGTGGTTTCCGGCGCCTTTGGGATGGATTTGCGCGCCGCGCGATTTTTCAGAATCCATCAGAACTCATTGTGCGCCAAATATATAAGGATTTGTTTTTAGCGAATGTACTTAAGGGAATCAACCGGATACAATTTACCGGAAAGATAATCGCGCACCACAGCCTTTATTGTTTTTCCGCGCAACTTTGAATCATCCATTGCAAGAATTTCTTTGGGGGTGAACCAGCGCGCGTCCATAATTTCGTTCTTCGGAATATTCAATTCGCCGGAAACTATTAATGCTTTGAAACGAAAATGGATCCTCATAAAATCGTTGTCTGTGTTCGGAGGGTTCTGATATATCCCCACAAGGCCATCAAGTTTAACATCAAATCCGGTCTCTTCCTTTACTTCGCGCCGGGCCCCGTCAGCAATATCTTCCGGAGGGTCAAATCCGCCTGCAGGAAAATTCCATAGCCCACGCACCCGTTCTTTTGCTTCCTGCACAAGCAATATTTTTCCATCCTTCTGGACAAGCGCGCCGACAGTTATTATTATTTCCATACAATACCTATACGATCGCCAAAATATAAATTCCCATTATAAGCAAAATCGCGCCGATTACGCGCGCAACCCCGTGTTTCTCTTTCAGCGCGAGCCATCCAATCAGAGCGGCAAAAAGCGGAAGCGTTCCTGATATCGGAAGAACTTTTGCAGCGTTCTGCATTGAAAGCGCGTAGAACTGGAAAGCGACCCCAATAGGCGCGGCAATCGATGCCGCAAAAATCAGCCGGACGAGTTTTTTTTCGGAACGTATGGCATTGATTGTTTCTATAAGTTGTTTGCGCTTTGTTGCAAACGAAAAAAGAACAAAATAAATCGCAACAAAAACATACATGTAAAGCGATAGCATTAGAGGATGCATTGAGCCGACGCCAAGCTTTGCAACTATGCCGATAAGCGCAAGAAAAACAGCGGATATTGCTATAAGAACCATTCCGGCGGATTTTTTCGGGACTATTATTTTTCCATCTGTCCAGACAATGTATCCGCCCAAAACAATAACCACGACTCCAAGAAAATCAATCGCAAGAAATTTTTCTGACAAAAGAATTACTGCGAAAAAAAATGACAAACTCACGGAAATGGCATCGCGATAAGGAATCAGTTTTGACACTTCACCTGCTTTAAGCGCGTAAAAATATGTTATTGCAGCTAAAAAATAAAGTAGGGACAACGCAATCGCCAGATAATTTATGCCGAATGCGGAGAACGGAATTGCAAGGGCAAGAACAAAAATATATGCGACAACCGCATTGATAGAAAACCTTATTGCAGAAAGCGCGAGAGCATCGACTTTCGCGCTCTTCAGAATATGCCTGTCAAAAACAGCAACAAGCGCGTGCAAGAACGCAAAGGTCAAAGCGAAAATAAGCCATGTTTGCATACTATTCAATATCAATTAATAAACCATATATTTAAAGATTGAAACGAATATGTAATTAATGATAAACGAGAGCGGTGTAAGGGAGCGCATTACATCTTTGCTGATGGATTACAATAAACTGCATAATAAAGAAGACGAAGCAGAAAAACTGGCAGAGGAATTCATAAGAGAGCTTTTTGAATCGTTGGGCTGGAGCTGGCGCGGCGGCGAGATAAAATTTCAAAAAAGGATAAAAAGTGCCCAGAAAACAACGCGCGTGGATTTTTCTTTCAAAAAAAGCGGCGAGTTGCGCCCTTCATTCTATCTTGATGCAAAACGCTTTTCAAACCGCCTTGAAGACCAAAAAGACGTACAACAGGTTCTTGATTACGGCAAAAACAGCGGGATACGATGGGTTATTTTGACCAATTTCATAAAATGGAGAGTATTTAATTCAGATTATTTCGATGAACCAGAACATGCGGAGCTATTTGAGTTTGATTTAAACGGCTGCCTGGGAAATCCGGAATATATGCGTTGGTTATTACTGTTCTCAAGAGACACTAGCGGAGTTGCGCTGAACGAGTACGCAAAAAGCCATAAAAAATGGAAAGAAAGCGCGGATATAGAGGATTTGCTAACTGAACAATTGCTTGAAGCACGTCAAAAACTCGGCGTTGCAATCAGAGATCAAAATCTTCCGAAATTCGACACTGGGCAAAATATGGAAGAATCAATTGATTATTGCGTACAAACAATCCTTGACAGGATTATTTTTTGCAGAATGCTTGAGGATAACGGCTGCGACCCTGACAGAAAAATGCAGGATGCTCTTGAGCGATGGGAAAACGGAGACAAACGAATTCAATTCTACAAGGATTTTCTTTGCCCATTTTTCGGAAAAATGCATGACAAGTACGACAGCACCATATTTGACCAAGACAGAATAGACAGATTATCGATCAAAAATGAAGATTTTGTCCCTGTTTTGAAATCATTCTATAATCACCCGAAAACAAATTTAAGATACCGATTTGATGTTATCAACACAGACGTTTTAGGGCATGCATACGAAAATTATCTATCTTACAAAGTAACTGCTAAGAAAAGGGGGCTTGAAGAGGAACAGTACAAAAGAAAGCAAAGCGGAATATACTACACTCCGGAATTTCTTGTCGATTTTCTTGTGCGTGCGACGCTTGGAGAGCGCCTGAAAAAATGCAAAAATCAGGCAGATGCGCTTAAAATCAGGGTTATTGACCCTGCTTGCGGCTCAGGCACATTTCTTGTCCGTGCGTTTGAGGAATTTAAAACATGGTTTACGGAACATGAAAGAAAAAAGGAAAAATCCGATAACAGTTCGCAAACTCAGCTGGATGCGCATAGTGAAACAGGAACATCCGGCTTTCTTGACAAAGTTTTAGAGAACTGCCTCTACGGCATCGATTTGGACTCGCGCGCCGTGAGGTTGGCGAGACTAAACTTATTTTTGCGCGCTGTCGATACGCCAAAACAGCTCCCGCAGCTTAAAATTATCGAAAGAAATTCGCTTGTATGGGATAATGAAATCCCGGGAGCGCTCAAAATAGAAAGAGATTTTCCGCTTGTCGCGGAAGCCGGAGGATTTGATATAGTTCTCGGCAATCCGCCGTGGGAAAAATGGAAGCCGGATTCACAGGAATTCTTTGAACAATTTTATCCGGGCTTCGGCAAACTGCCTGTTCAAGAGGCGAAGAAAAAAATAGAGGAGCTTACCAAAAAGCCGTACATAAAGAAAAAATGGATTGAAACGCAAGCGCATTACGAGATGTATTCCACGATTTTCCGGGAAAATTACGAATTCCAGAGCGCGGAAAGCAACGGAAAAAGCGTATCCGGAGATTTGGATTTATACAAGATATTCACCGAACGCGCGCATCAATTGCTTAAAGACGGCGGCATGTGCGGCTTTGTAGTTCCAAGCGGAATTTACACGGATTTGGGGGCAAAAGGATTAAGGACCATGCTTTTCGACCATTCAAAGATTAATGCGCTTTACTCGTTTGAAAACCGAAAGTTCATATTCCGGGATATTGACCAGCGATACAAGTTTGTTCTTTTAGCTTATGAAAAAGGCGGAAAAACAAAATCGTTCCCGTGCGCGTTTTTCCTGCACGACAAAGAAGATTTAGAGATGGCAGAAGAAAATCCAACAATACTCGACGTTGAATTTGTAAAGAGTTCATCGCCTACTGCATGGAGTATGCTGGAAATAAAAACGCCAAAAGATTATGGAATTGTCAAGAAATTGCTTAAAAATCCTTTACTTGGAGAAAAAATAGAAGGCGCGTGGAATGTGGGAATGCAAAGCGGCTTCCACATGACAAATGATAGTCATCTCTTCAAAACAGGACTTTATGGCGTGTCGATGCTTGAAGGAAAAAATATCCACCAATTTACACATAATTTTAGTGAATCGCCAACGACACGATTTAAGATATTAGAAAAAGATATCGAAGCGAATCTGAAACCAGATAAAATATATCATAAAAGCTATTGGATGGCGTATAGATTGATTGCGAGGTCGATGGATACAAGAACTTTCATATCTACGATAGTGCCGCCGGGTTATGTGTGCGGAAACTCAATAGCCATAGTAAGAACGCCGGACTTAAAACAATTATGCTTCCTTTGCGGTGTGATGAACAGCTTTGTAGTCGATTACTTTATGAGACAGAAAGTCAGCGCGAATATCAATATGTTCTACTTCCTTGAAACACCGATTCCTCGCCTTTCTTCAGGCAAAGAATTTGACTCAATCGTGCGCAAAGTCGTTCAATTAGTGGCAGTAACGCCTGAATTTGACGCGCTGAAAAAAGAAGCCGGAGTTGAACACGCGCTGACAAATGAAAATGACAGGATGCATGCACGCGCGCAACTTGATGCAATAGTGGCGAAACTCTATGGCATTACAAAAGAAGAATTGCAATTTATTCTCGCGCAGTTCCCGCTTGTGGATGAGAAGCAGAAGGAGATGGTGTTAGAGAATATTAAAATATAAACTTTCGAGAAAACACTCTAATTATGGAACACGAAACTAAGCCACTTAAAATATTTCTAAGTCATGCTGATAGAGATAAACTACTAGCATCAAAAATCAAGGCTGGGTTGGGAACTTATGGATTGAATGTTTTCTTAGCACACGAAGATATAAACCCAACTTCTGATTGGAGTGCTGTATTGATTGATGAACTAGAAATGTGTGATATTTTTATCGCGTTATTGACTCCAAATTATAAAGAAGCCGATTATCCCGATCAAGAAGCGGGAATAGCATATTATATGACAACAAAGTACAACAAGGTTATTCTATCTCTATCGACAGAAAGAACGCCTCATGGGTTCTTATGTAAGTTTCAGTCTTTGAAAATAGATGAATTTCTCCTAGATATAGGAAAGGGCAAACCATTTCATTTTTGTAAGGCTGTATTAACTGCGCTTTACGAAAACAAACTATGTAAAGAAAGGATAAAAACAAGTCTTATAGATACTTTCTGCAATAGTCATAGTTTTGAGCAGTCTAGTAGAACTATCTATATGGTGTATAGGTTATTACACCCAAAGTTACTAACTTCGGAAGAAGCGGATAGATTAGTTGATGCAGCCCTAATTAATTGCCAAATATATGGCGCAGCTGGCGTTATAGAACGTCTAAAAACTGTTGTGGAAAAACACTATGCAGAACCATCTAAAAAAATCAAACTCAATCAATTATCAAATTTAATGTAAACATCAATACAAAAACATCTCATCCGCAACGCGCCCGTAAATCTCGCCGGCGCAGTTTCCCAAAAACTGCCCGGAACCTTTTTATACTTTGACCACCAGTAATCATGTATGAACACTGATGTTCAAAAAATCATAAAGTATCCGCAAATACTGCGGCTTTTTCTGAAGTATCCTGAAAGGAGATTTACGCCGCTTGAGCTATCGAAAATTGCGCGCATTCCATACCCGACAGCACGCCGCTACGTTCTTCTTCTAGGAAAAGCTGGAATTGCGGATATCGAGCGCGTCGGGGCATATAATGTATGCCGGCTTAACGCCGGCTCGCCGCTGATTCCGGAAATAAAAAAAGTTTTGCAGTCCGAATTATCGCCGCATAAGCATGCCATCAGGGAATTCGCAGATAATCTGAAGCAAATAAAAGAAATAAAAAGGGCCATCCTTTTCGGAAGCGTCGCCGGAGGAAAAGAGACGCTTTCAAGCGATATAGACATAGCGGTTATTGCAGAAAAGAAATCGGGCGCGCTTGAAAAGAAAATAATCATGCTCTCCGGAAAAATACTTGATAAATCGCGCATGAGGATTGTTCCAATACTGCTTACGGAAACCGAAGCAAGAGAGACCCCGCAATTCAGAGAGGAATTGAAAAAAGGAGTTGTAGTATATGAGCGACATAAAAGAATCCGAATTTTGGCTTGAAGGCGCAAAAAAAGTAAGCAATTCCGGAGAATCAGAAAAGGAAAAATACACCGTAGCAGTTGCCATGACTATTCACTCAATAATAAAGGCCAATGATGCCCTTACGGTAAAATTTATGAATAAGCGCGCTGTTAGACACGATGAAGCGCCGGAGCTTTTCCGCCAGCTTGTGCAATTCAATAAAATCCCGGCAAAATTCTCGGATTTGCGGCTGTCGGTGCTTGCCCCGGCAATTCAAATAAAATCGAAAGCGGATTATAAAGGATTTGAAGCAAGCAAATCAGATACAGAACGATGGATTAGAAGCGCAGACAAATTCCTGAATGCTGTCAAGGAGTGTTTGAACGAATAATCTTGTATGATATTATGACTTAATACAAAAACATCTCATCTACAATCCTTTCGGAAATCTCGCCGGCGCAGTTTGCCAGAAACATTTCGCGCGCTTTCTTCATATCTTTCGTATGCCCGAGAACCCAGCCGAGCTTGACATAAGCGACTTCCGGCAGCATGTCCTTTGCAAAAATAACGCCTGCCTCGTCCATCTCGATTGCTGCGCGATAAACATGCGGATGCGTGCTGCCGTAAAGCGTCTGCGATGCACTCACAAGAACAACTCCGGATTTTATTGCATTCTTTACTGCTGTTTTCCACGATTTTTTCGCATCTATTGTGTCCCACGGAACATGGCCGAGCGCGGTTGTCTGCATAACAATTCCGCGAAAGCCTTTCTTGACGTAAAAATCAATTATTGACGGGTCTGAACCGGGATAAACTGCAACCTGAGCAACTTTTTCCTCGAACTTTGTATCTGCAACAACTTTAGATTCAGAGCGCATTCTGAAATTTCCGTCCATAACATCCAATTTTCCGTCAGGCCAGATTTTTCCGATTGGAAGCGAGTTTATCGGCCTGAATGCGTCGCGTCGGGATGTGTGCATTTTCCTGACTTTTGTGCCGCGGTTTATCAGGCAATAATCGTCATTTGTTGTTCCGTGCATCACGATTGCAACTTCGGCAATATCCGACAGGCAGTAATGCGCCGCGCATGCAAGATTCATTCCGCCGTCAAAGCTTGCGCGGTCAGGAGAACGCTGCGCTCCGACAACTGCAACGGGCTTGCTCAAATTTTGTAGCATAAATGAAAGCGCGGCTGAGGTATAATGCAAAGTGTCTGTTCCGTGTGTGATAATTATTCCGCGCGCGTCAGTATTCAATTCTTTGGCAGCCGCTTTTGCGATTTCCTGCCACTGTTCCGGCGCCATGTCTTCGGATGCAATCCGAAACGGGCTCTTGATGGATTTAATATTTACAAAATCGCGAAGCTCAGGAGTTGTGCGAAGTATTTCATCAGGCTCCATCAGCATGGAAACTCCGCCGGTTTTATAATCCACGCGCGATGAAATTGTTCCGCCGGTTGCAATGAGAGATATCGGCGGCTTTGATTTATCAAAAGACAAATTGCCTATCGGCGCAGTTCCGATTTTTGCTGAGGAATGCCCTAATTTTTCCAGTTTTGCGCCTTTTTCGAATTTAATGCCGACATTATATCCGCTGTCAAGCTTTAGAACAATACTATCAGTATCGCCGACATCAGAGCGTGGCATAAGAATGCCTTCGAAATCATCAATTTTAATCCTATCTCCAACCGCGATTTTTTTTGACTTGAGAATCTGCTCGACATCTTTGGAATACATATCAATTTATTGAAAAAGAGAATTTATATAAAACAAAATATGTTGGAAATTGAAAAGTGAATAAAAAAATCCGCAAAAATTGAAAGAAAAAATCCAAAAAAAATCCGTTATACGCTTATTGTCGAATAATATTTTGCGCGCAAAAAAATCTATATATACTAGTTCAGCACATATACTTTTTGTGAGCAAAATGGCACAAACAACAACGCTTTGGAGTTCTATGAATTCGTTTGTGTCAGTGTCCACAAAATATTTTGTATCCTGCATTAACCTATACCCAATAACTGCTTAATGCGGGATGATTCCTACAAAATAAAATTCTTGGATGACCGTACCTTTTTCATATTATTAATTAGTATTCAATCTATCCCAAAAGGCTTTGATGCGCTTCGAGTTGCCGCTTGACGCGCCGATATCAGGGTTCGGACCGAATGTTTCCGGAGCAATTCCGTTTTTTACCATTGCAGGATCCGAACCCTGACGAAGCCTAAAATTTGTTAGCATTGTATTAAATTAAAGAGCGCAATAGCTCCAATTATGTATTTTGCAGTATATAAATGTTTTTAGTTGTCTAAATGTATGGTTGAAAAACTTCCGAAAGCAGTTATAATCCTTCATAAATGCACATCCATATATCCGCGATTTTACGAGATTGTGGCGCAAAACGAATATTTGGAAGAAGTCAAAACGTCTTTTGAAAGATATCTCAAACATTCAAACGTAGATACCGCAGAAAGCAAAACCTGTAGTGCCATTTCTAAAGATTCTGCAAAAAAATTAAAAGAATTGTTCAGAATTGATTGGATTCCTGTCGGTTCTCAGAGCCTTATTGGCCGCCAATACATACATCCATTTCTAAAGCTTGCCTTAGAAAAAGAGTATCCAGTATATTATCACGATGGCAAAGAACTTATCGAAACGGATTCGACAAAAGAAAATTTAGAATGGATGGTTTACGATTCAGATAGAAAAGAAAAACTCCGAATGCCTCACGTCCACAACCTTTAAAAACCTTCCTAAAGAACATAAGGTATTTAGCATTCATGTTCTTGAACAGAATAGAATGAAAAGAAACTGTAGGGAATTTATATGGCACGAGCAAGTTTTATCGAAGACCTGAAAACGATTATCAAAGACGCAAAACAGATTAGAAATATCGCTATTTGCGCGCATATTGACCATGGAAAAACAACGCTTTCCGACAACTTACTGTCAGGAGCAGGCTTGATCTCAAGCGACCTGGCAGGAAAGCAGTGCTTCATGGACTTTGACAAACAAGAACAAGAGAGAGGCATAACAATTTATTCTGCAAACGTATCAATGATTCATAGTGTTGGTAACAAAGACTTTGCCATCAATCTTATAGATACGCCCGGCCACGTAGATTTTGGCGGAGATGTGACAAGAGCCATGAGGGCGGTTGACGGCTGCGTTGTTGTGGTTTGCGCAGTAGAAGGCGCAATGCCGCAGACAGAAACAGTTCTAAGGCAGGCATTAAAGGAGCAGGTAAAACCGATTCTATTCATAAACAAAGTCGACAGATTGATAAAAGAACTCAAATTATCACCTGAGGAAGTTCAACAGAGGCTTGCAAAGCATATTGCTGCAGTGAACACACTTATCAAAAAATACGCACCTCTTGAACGCCAGGCAGATTGGATGGTTGATGTAAACTCAGGAAAGGTTGTATTTGGCTCAGCATATCATAACTGGGCGATTTCAATTCCTTTCATGAAGAAATCAGGAATAACATTTAAAGATATTTTTGACGCAGTAAACGGAGGAACTGAAAAAGAGTTCGCAAAAAGAGCGAAAGCATATGAAGTGCTTCTTGATTCAGTCATTATGCACCTTCCAAGTCCTTTCGAAGCTCAGAGATACAGAATCAAGAAAATCTGGACTGGTGAGCCCGACAGCCCTGAAGGAAAATCAATGTCCGAATGTAATCCAAACGGACCTCTTGTTGGCGTTATAACTAATGTCAGCGTAGATATGCACGCAGGTAGCATCAGCACAGTAAGGCTTTTCTCAGGGACTATAAAAGAAGGCCAGGCAGTCTATCTTATAAGCCAGGAATCAGATGAACGGGTACAACAGGTTGGAGTCTATGCAGGACCGCGAAGAGTGCAGCTCGGCGAGATTTCATGCGGAAATATCATTGCAATATCAGGGCTTTCAAAGGCATTTTCAGGAGAAACAATCTGCTCTGCAGAAATAAAGACTGCGCCATTTGAGAGCATAAAGCACATATTCGAGCCGGTTGTGACAAAATCCATTGAAGTAAAAGATGTCAAGAATCTGCCAAAAATGATTGAGCTTCTAAGACAGCGCTCAAGAGAAGATCCAACAATAGCGATAAAAATCTCTGAAACCACTGGAGAAACACTCGTATCTGGTCTTGGAGAACTTCACCTAGATGCAAAAATCGAAAGATTTTTGCGCGACAGAGGCATAGACATCATTGTTTCAAAGCCGATAATTATCTATAAGGAAAGTATTTTCAACAGTTCGAACGAATACGAAGGCAAGTCCCCCAACAAACACAACAAATTCTTTGTAACGGTGACTCCAATGCCTGAGAGCGTACTCTCTGCAATGAACGCAGGGCTTGTAGAAGAAGGAAAAGTCCGAAAGCAGGATGTAAAATCCACTGTCGAAGAGCTAGTTACTGCTGGAATGAATCGTGACGAAGCAAAAAAAGTAATTGACCTTTACAAGGGAAATATACTTTTGAACGACACAAAAGGCATAGTGCAGCTCAGCGAAGTTATGGAGCTTGTAGTGCAGTCTTTCCATGAAATAAGCGACCAGGGCCCTCTTGCAGGAGAGCCGGTAACTGGAATGCTGATACATCTCACAGATGCCAAGCTTCATGAAGATGCAATACATCGAGGCCCGGCACAGGTGCTTCCGGCAGTCAAGGGCGCGATAAAGAACGCGATGGTTGATGCCAAAGCAGGCCTTCTTGAACCGAAGCAAATACTTAGGGTCGATACGCCAATGGAGCGAATCGGCGACGTAATGAATGAAATACAAAACAGGCGAGGCCAGATTCTTGAAATGACTGAGGACTCAGGAATGTCAGTCATCAAATGCAAGCTTCCGGTAGCCGATATGTTTGGTTTTGAAGGTGCGCTTAAATCTGCAACAGGAGGACGAGGATTCCAGTCTCTCATAGACATCATCTACGAGAAGCTTCCGAACGACATGCAGGATAGAACAATTCTTGCAATAAGGAAGAGAAAAGGCATGAAAGAAGAGTTGCCGAGCATAGATGTTGAATAGTTCATTTAAAAAATTTTGAAATCAATCCGAAGACATGACATACATCGGTCCAATGGCGAGCTTTAATCAAGAAAAAAAGAATCATCCGGCAGATATTAAGATTTTCAGAGATATTGTAGACATCTCTGCTGAAGAATGGCTGGAATACATGGAAAACCAGAAAAACTGGACTAAGGACGACTGGAAACTACACATACAATATGTTGATGCATTAGGCAGTAAACGTATGCACGGATATTGTAAGTAAAACAAATAGTATGTGAGGATGGTGCGCGAACTACAAACACACACAAGTTTTCTATAGAGTGTGAAACATATGCCTCAAGCGCACATAAAAAAGAAAGTTCTTATCACAGGTCATGCCGGATCTATCGGCACGGTTCTTCGGGAAAGCTATCTAAAGGAAAAATACGATTTCTCGTTCTTAGACAAGAAAAAAATGGATGGCGTAACTTCTTTTCTGGCGGATATTAGCAGTGACGACATATCGCCGGCTTTCAAAGGCATCAATACAGTAGTGCATCTGGCTGCAGACCCTCGCGAAGACACTCCGTTTGAAAGCGTTTTAAAAAATAATATTCTTGGAACAGAAAGGGTTTTCGAAGCTGCAAGAAATGCGAATATCAAAAAAATAATATTTGCAAGCTCTGTAAGAGCCACTGATATGTATTTGTTAAGCAAAATGCCTAAAGGAACTGAAGGCAATTGGTGGGACTTATGGGAAAAATTCGGCACAAAACCGCCAAAAATCATAACTCCAAAAGATCCTGCGAATCCATATAATCATTACGGCATAAGTAAAGTATACGGCGAAAATCTGGGGAGATACTATTCTGAAAGATATGGCCTATCAGTAATCTGTCTTAGAATTGGCGGATTCGGGCGCGAAAAACCGGCAAACTATTTCTTAAAAAGCGTGTGGATAAGCCACAGAGATGCAATTGACGGCTTTGACAAATCAATTGAAACCAAGAATATCAAATTCGGCATATACTACCTGATTTCAAACAATAAGACAAATGTCTATGACATATCAAGCACAATCAAGGACTTAAAATACGCTCCAAAAGATAATTCGGATTAATCAAAATTCTAATCAATAAAAAAGAAAAAACAAGGCGCGCCACCCACGAAAGCGGCGCGCCTCTATTAATTAAATCCTAATTTATGCCCCGCATCCGCCTGCCGGAACTTCCGCAGTTTGAACTGCTGATGTATCTATTGCCCGATCACATTCTGCAGGAGCTGTATTAAATGCCGCGCAAATACCACTAAGGAATGCGTCAGCTGTTCTCTGACCATTATAAGCTCCAGAGTTTATCTTTATTGTGGGCGAGCCGCCAACTCCAAGCTCATCAGCAAGCTTTATATTCTCTGCAAGAAGATCCGCACCTTCTTTGCCTTCAGAGCAGATTTTTATTTTGGCAACATCTATTTTTGCCTCGGTTGCGCATCCCTGCCATTCTGTGCTTCGGTAATCCTTGTTCCTGCAAACAACGTAGTTCATATAGGTGGTAGGAGCATATTTTGCTGCGCACAACTGCCTTACATTTTCATCAACTTCTGCTTGTCCGTGAAGTGATGAGAATGTTCCGTCAGCTTTTTGGTTTGCTATAAATCTGAGCTCGAAGGAAATTTTATCCTTAAGTGTATCAAGAACCGGCTTTATTGCATTTTCAGCCTGCACTCCGTATGGACACTGGCTCATTACAAAGAGCTGAACAATAGGTTTATCGGATTTAATCGCCGCTTGAACTGGAGGTGCCTCGGTTGCTCCGCTTTCCTTTATCTGCTTTGCCTGTTCTGCGACTTTTGCAACATCTAATACTTGCGGGAATAAAAGAGCCCCGTCCTTGGTTGCGTATGATAGTGCTGCAAGCTTTCCATCAATCATAACTGAAAATTTGTAAAGGCCGTTTTCTTCAGTAAGATTCTCTATAGCAACCTCGGCAGCGTTCTGTGTAAGGGATTCCTGTATGAAGTTCTTCATATTAAGAGAAAACTGCTGCGCATCAAGGCTCTTTGACGCACCGGGCGCGTTTGAGCTGACAGTCTGGCCGGAAAACAAAGAAATCAAAAGCAGTGCTGCAAGAACTGCCGAGAGGGCTGGCCAGAACGGGATTTTGTTTTTTCCTTGTTTTGCATCATTCGAAACGCTTTTCTTGTGCGCCTCATGATGTGCATCATGCTTTGCCTCGTGCTTCACTTCGTGTTTTACTTCAGGTTTTTTGCTTTCAACATTTTCGGTTTCCATAGAATCACCAATTAATATTATCCGCATATATTCCCATTAATGCATAAATTACAGTTTTTAAGCGTTGGTATTGCTTCCCGATGAAGCTTGCATAAAATCCCTGATTTTCTTATATCGCGGCATACTGTGCAGAGGATTCCGGACTCAAAAGGATTTTTAGCAGTACTAAGTATTTTTGCTGCGTCAGTTATCGATTTTCTCACCACGATATTTTCCTCAAGCAGCTTTGCCTTTTTGCCGCGCAATTCGCGCTTGTACTGCGATATCGCCGGCTGCGTCACACCCATTTTCAGCGCGGTTTCAGCCTGATTGTAATTGAACGTTTCCATAAGGTCGCGCGCGATAAGCGCCCGAACGGTCGGAAATATCTCCTGAACCATGATTTCGCAAAACGGGCGCATAATATAGTTTGACACCATAAATATAAATATCCCTGCCAAAAGAAAGAAGTCATTCAGAATCCGGGGACACAACCAAGTTTATACGGTTGCTCAAAAACTTAGCTCTAAGAACAGGATCTAATAAAACTTCGGCTTTTTTTAGTTTCTGCCCAATCTCGCATATAAGCGGGCGGCACAATTCTTTATACGATTCAAGCGGTGCGGCGGCGGCACTTTTAATTGCTTGCGCGCAATTAAATCCGCTCCTTAAGGCAAAACTAATGCCATCTCCTGTGCTTGGCGATACCAAGCCCGCTGCCTCACCCACAAGGAATATGTTATTGCTTCCCAGGCAGATTTCCTCCGTCGACTTTATCTTTGTAAGAAGACATGCCTCCTTTTTGTAAAAAGCAGCATCATTGCCCATTACATGTTTAATCTTCTGCTTAAGCAGCTGAAATTTTTTCAAAACATCCGTCCCTATAGGAAATGCTGTACCGCATACAAAAGAATTTCCTTTGGGTATTAGCCAAGAATAATAATTTGTCACATCTTTTGAAAAGATAAAATAAAATGCATCTATATTGTGATTGCCCGAGAACCATTCCTGCATAGCGATAAGCTGATTCATTTTAGTGCCCGTTGCTTTTTTCCTTACTGTCGAAAGAGCGCCATCCGCCCCTATTAAAAACCGCGACTTAACAGCCGTTTTTTTGCCGTTTTTTTCCAAAATCATCTTATATCCATCTGCACCTCCGTTTATCTCTTCAGCGCCTAAAAACCGTGTGTTAGAAGAAAAATCAATGCTGTTTTTTGAAAGATTTAAAAGCTCAAAATCAAAGGCATTTCGGTCTACATTCAAATAATTTTTTTTTTGTCTTACATCTATGCCATTGTCATGATCCATATAGGTTATATCCACATATTCCGGCGTAGAGAACACCGAATCAGGAAGCTTGATCTTTTTTATAAAATCCTTTGATTCTTCTGTCAATAGGCCTCCGCAAGGCTTGCTTCGGGGAAATGCGGCGCTGTCAACCATCAAAACTTTAAAATCGTTTTTTAGAAAATTAGCCGTAAAGCATCCGCCAGGTCCTGCACCGACAATAACTGCATCATAAAAAGAAGACGTTGTAAACTGCTCCATATTTGCCACCCATTAACCAACCATATGATTTTAGTATATCAATAACTTTAAAAAAGCATTACAGAACCCCCCGTACAAAACATACCTACAGGCATATTAGCCTGCTACTCTGATACAACCACGCTAAAATAACCTTGCGAGATGTCTGTCTTAACGCGGGATAAAATAACTTTCTTTCCAAAAAATCTGGTCAGCATACCCGATAATATTCCCCGAAACATAGTATATTTTATATCTTTTGAAAGCTTTGTCCACGGGAAAAAATTCGAGAAAACACTATATTTCCCAGATTTTTTGAATACAGATATATCCCCCCATCCAAGCGAAGACATGAACTCAGAAATAAATTGCTCAGGATGCATATTTAAAGAAATTGATTTTCCTTCAGAATCTTTTTCTTTTCCCGCAATCTGCGCCCCCCAATCAAATGATACATTGAATAAAATCTTATCCGCGTCTTTACTGCGCACAATCATTTTTTCCATAATGTACATCAAGCTTGATTCACAAAGAAAAAACCGTTCGTTTTTATAATCAATCGTTCCGTGGTCATATTTAAAAACGCCAAAATCTATGAATTTTTTAAGAGAATAGCTTGAAAATTGGGTCTTATGCTCTTTATTAACTTCAAGATATTCGTAATCTATCAAGAGGTCATAAATTTCCTTTGAAATATACTGCTTAATCCCTTTTTTAGCAAGAATTGCTGATGGCGCGCAAATCACTTCGCAAAGAGTATCTTTCCGTCCCTGACATTTCAACTGTATGCCTTCTATGGATTTGTCTGAAAAAGCATAAGCACAGAAGCCTGCAAAGGTCCCTTCAATAATTGTGTGACCAATACCGTTCTTGGAGCATATTATAAAATCTTTTGCAGTCATCTGAAATATTTTATCGCCATAATCTATTGTGTGATTCAATTTACGGCCATAAGAAATGCTTTCTATATACCGAACCATGAAGTAAAAGCCGTTAAGAAACTTATTTTTATCAACAGCTCCGATAACCAACGTGTCAGTATTTCGCGCATAATTGTATCCGAAGATTTTACCTGCAGTATAAAGCATTTGCCCATCGAGCTTTTTTTCAAGCTCAATAAAAATATACTCCGGAAATGCGATATCCCGAAGATATTTCTTATTGCCGTTTACAAAAATGAATCCACTCTTATCGATAACTTCTATCCTTGGAAGGTATACGTTCCTAAGAAACCAATTCAGAATTTCATCTTTAACCATAAAACACGCCGTATATACAAATCATGCCTGCAGTAAAAATAAAGACGCCATCAACAAACAAGTCATAATACACTAGTTTATTTAGTTTTCCATTCATATATAGGTATATGTAGGTGTATGCAAATAGTAAAGACAAAATTATTGCCTTTTTTGGAAAGATTCCTGAAGCCAGCCCCCAAACAAACAGAAAAAATGAAATTGTAGTTACTACATAACCAATAAGGACTGTATTTCTTGATCCGATGATCTCAGGAATCGTCTTAATATTAACCGCTTCATCCCCCTTCACATCTTTTATGTCCGAGATTATAGTGTTTATGAAAAATAATGCAGAAATTATTAGAGAAAAAAGAAGCAGAGGCATTGTAAACGCGCTGTTATACAATCCGACAAAAATAATAATCATTCCCCACACAATGGCGATATATATATTTTTTATCAAAAAATATTTCTTTATGCGGTATACGCTATATACCAGTCCAAATAGCGTTTGCACAAAAATGAAAAGAAACGCATACAGGTTTACCGCAATAACTTGCAATAATAAATAAATGTATATCATCACTCCTGCAGTAATCAATGGTTTTGTATATTTATTGACAAATAACCTTCTTTCCGGAGCATTTATAGCATCTTCGTCAAAATCCGTCAAGCGATTAAGATTATATGCAATAAAGAATTCAAAGAAAATGATTGAAAGAATAATAGGATTTGAAGAAAGATTCATCAAAAAAAGAGTGATGTAAGCAACGCACGACGCTCCTAATGCTATATAAATGTTGCTTTTTAGCAAAAAATTAATCGCAGATTCAAAAAAACTTTTTTGCATAAGATCAGTCATACAGTAATCAAAAAAATATTCTTTTACTCAAATTGTTTAGTGGTGTAATAATCATAAACTAAGTTCAATCCCCCACCAATGGCTTCGTAAAAATATATATTTATTAAATCCAAATAGTCTTTGGGTTCAAATAACCTGAAAAAAATCTCCGCAAACTTCCCTTGACATTCGTATTCTGTTCCTGGAAAGCAATTTATCACAGTATCAAATTCCAATTCTTTTTTATCATTTAACTCTGCCGCTTGCATCATCCGGCATATCGGCGTGATAGAACAATAATTTTTATCAACTTTTTCTTTTGTAGAGCCTGTTTTATTATTCCAGTCAGCTGCCCTGCCTATAAGAATATTGCTGCCCGTTTTTTCAAGATTCAACTGATAAATATCCCCATTACGTATTATTTTATTCGAGTGACAACCTAAAGTAAAAATGTCTTTAGTTTCATTCTTAAGGGTTCTTTCAAAAAACTGAATTATTTTGATTTTTGAAGATAAGGCATCGAGTTCATATTTCTTATCAAAACACTGCACCATAGAATGGCCTGTTCGATTACCTCGATTTTTCTGATTTAAAAGATCTCTTATTTTTCCATATTGTTTCACAGACATAAACGCAATTTCCTTATTAGTTGCTTCAATTATTTTTTCTTTATAGGTTTTTGGAACTGGAGCACCTTCTCTTCTATATTTCTCCCAAATTGCTTTATTCGTGTCATTGAGATCATTGTATAATAATGTAATAATTTTTGTTTTGTTGGGTAATAGATTGTAAACTTCAAGTCCTAAATCAAGGGAATCAAGAATCACTTTAGGTATATCTGTTTGTAGATTATTTTTAGAGTGTGCGCAGGTAATGGCCACCTTATCTTTTGATTCGACGTAAGGCAATAATGCAGATATTATTTCAGACATTACTTCTCCATGATTCGATCCATAAAATGAACCGCTTGCTTTGTAAACTATAGTGTCTCCTTTAACTATGTGTTTCTTAAAATCAAGACCCCCATCACGTAAGCATGAGGCGTATGTGTCTTCTAATACCATACTATTAAGAAGAAAGAAAACTATAAAAACTAATGTATAAAAGCGCGCGCGCATGTTAAACATATGGCGGCACATCTAACCCCATCAGACTACCGCATATAACTATAAAAATTCCTCAGGTTAGCTTCATGACGCCTATAACCCTAACTAAACTATGGCGAAGTTCGCTCACACCACAACAATTCCTTTCGAAGTCATTTCAATACTTTTTATCCCTTCAGACGTGCTTGTCCTTCGCATCTTACGCACTTCAAGAGTCCTGTTCACGGTAGAACCCATTGCCAAGTAACGCAAAACAATAACGCCATCAACGACAAATTCCTCTACGCCGTACCTTGAAAGCAGCTTGCTATCCTCAGTTATTTCAGAGGAAAGAACTGCGGTGCAATTTGAGGATTTTATTGCAGAAACAAGCGAAAACAGACCTTTTCGTATTTTATACTCATCTTTTATGTACATGCCGAAAAGAGATGTCGAATCAATTGCAACGCGCCGGTAATTATTTGTAGTTATAAGGTCCTTGAGCCGAAGGTTTATGTCGGTAAGCTCAAACGGATCATATATCTCTATTCTCAGCTGCCCTGTTTTTTCATATTTCATCAGGTCCCAGCCAAACTGCATTGCATCTGCTCTTAAATCCTCAATAGGCTCTTCAAGAGTTATGTAGATACAGTTTTCGCCGTTTTTCAAGCCTTCCCAAATAAATTGAAGCATGAGTGTGGTTTTGCCGGTGCCGGCGCCGCCAGTAATCAATATGCACGAACCACTTGGAAATCCACCCAACAGCATCTTATCAAGACCGATTATACCTGTTGATACACGGATGGATGCCCGAGACATATTTGAGAGTTTAGAAATATTTTTTTTAGACATATATATAATCATGCATGCGGTTGTATATATACGTTACTACGGCTTTGTTCTGATTATCTTATAGTAAGTGACATCACCTTCTTCATCTACAATAGCCATAAGAGCGGTCGCCCTTATGTTGTGAGAAAGCCTCACATATCTCGACCATTCCTGAGGCATTAGCATGTGGTTTTCAGAATATGCATGAACATTATATTTTGTATGCTCTTTGGTTTCCTTGCTGCCTTCTTTGTAGGGATTCACGCCCCTGTCGTAAACTCTAAAATGCGTTCCGAATTTGAAGCCGGATTTTACGATATAACCGCGGTTTCTTAAATCCCTGTAAACAGTAAATTTCTGCGGGAACTCCTTATCAACAATCATGCATTTTTCATAGAATACCTGTGAAGTTATGGGTTTTCCTTCATAGTTAATTTTTATGTGTCCTCGGTCAATCAGAAGCATCGCTTCCTCCAGGCTTAGCTGAAGATAAGTTACTTTTTCCTCATCAATCCATTTTCCGAAATATTTCTCTGAATATATCCGATTCCCTTCGTCCTTGCTCCAAACAACGACCTTGCTTTCAAGGAATTCCGCATTTGCAAGAATTTCGCCGATCTTAAATAAGGGTTGAGCCTCCGGCTTTTGCATCTCAATAGTGTCTGAGACTTTAGAATTTTCAATTAGCTCTAGAGACTCACCAGTAAGTTCCGGATTTTCTGCAGAAGCCTTATTTTTTTGTTTTTTTGACATAAATTGCCTCAATTCAATAATATTACAATCCAAAGCATATAAGATAGGTTGTAACTCTTCTCGCTTCGCCACATTAACCATTAATCGCGAAGCTCGAAGCTTTTTTGTTTTGCAATGCATAAAACATATGCAAAACAAATGGGGCCGACGTGATTTGAACACGTGACACCTAGATCTTCAGTCTAGCGCTCTCCCAGGCTGAGCTACGGCCCCATAGCGCCCTGGGCAGGACTTGAACCTGCGACAACATGGTTAACAGCCATGCACTCTACCTGCTGAGTTACCAGAGCACATATAAAGTTTTGCATTTTTGCAGCTAATCAAATATCAAAATTATGTGAATAAATGTTTATAAATCCGTTCACAGCGTTCTCGGCTTTTCAAATTTTCCGAATTTGAAAATCCTTAGAACATTACGCTTTCTTCACTTCATCCGCCCTGCTTTGGCTCGCGCCGCGTTCATTAAAGTATTTCGCGGTCTTTTTCGCGCCGTAAGGCACTTCCGCTGGGCTTGAAAGCAATTCAAGAACAAGCTGGCATATCCGCATACCAGGCGTCAGCTTTATCGGAAGCTTCCCTATATTTGCAAGCTCAAGCGTCAAATGACCTTTGTATCCTGCATCAACAACGCCTGCGGTGCTGTGCACTTGCAAGCCCAATCTGCCAAGCGAGCTTCTGCCCTCAAGCCGGCCAACAAGATCTGTCGGCATCTCGACATGCTCCATAAGCGATGCCAGAACGAATTCTCCTGGATGAAGAACAAACGGCTTTTCGGAAATTATGAGCGTGCTATATTCATATTCCTCGATTTCTGCACCATCCGACTGCCACTCAGATATTTTTGTATCGCTAAATGTCGCAGGATCTATTATGGAATGGTTCGACAGCTTGAATGTGCGGAACCGCGTGCCTAGGCGCAAATCAACAGAGCTTGCGCCCAACTGGAGCGAAAGATCAATCGGCTCGGCTTTGAAGTCGCCCTTTAAAAGGCGCGCCTTTATATCGCGGTCTGAGAGAACCATACCACATTATTCCAAAAGAAGTTTTATAAATTATGGCGCGCGCATATAACTTATGCCAGTCATACGTCTTCCAAAAGAATATTCTTTTGAAAAATTCGGAATAAAAGGCAGAACATTTGACACAAAATCTATAAACAACGCCATCAAGTTCAATATTATCGAAACCGAAAAAGGGCATGAAACGCGAATAAGGGAGAAAGAATGCACATTCCACTACTTCATAATTGAAGGCGCAGGAAATTTTGAAATTGACGGCAACGTAAAAAGTTGCCAAAAAGGCGATTTAGTGATTGTGCGTAAAGGCGCGGCTTTTAAGTACACCGGAAAAATGAAGATGCTGTTGGTTTCGCAGCCCTGGTGGAATCCAGAGCAGGAAGAGATATTGGCAGATTAATTAAAACCATTTCTTCTCTTTCTTCTTTTCCTCTTCCTCTTCTTTCTTCTGCACCTTCCAAACAGGCTTGAGCTTTTCGTCAAGGCCTTTTAGCGATGCTTTTGTATTGCCTACGCCGCAGGTATTTCCAACACCGACAATAAGGATTTTCTTCTTTTTAGTTTCAGTCACAAGCCGCTCAAGAATATTTACAACGCCTTCCTGCGCGTCAAAGACCTCTTTCTTCAAAGGTATTGAAGCTTCATCAGGCGCCATTTTTATCGCAATGCCGTCTGTTGGGATGTCATATTTCACCGCAACTTCTTCAATCTGCGAGCGCTCGACTCCCACACCACCCATCATGACGCCCACGCCTTCTGCAATAGAGCCGGTCTCTTCTCCTTCAAGCTTTCCTGCAGCATCTATTGTAATTATGTAGTCGATTTTCTCTTTCTTATGAAGCGCTTCAACCGCTTTGCCAAGCTTTCCAAGCGCGCTTCCAGGACCTTTTGCCTTAAGAACATATACCGTACGTCCTGCAAAAGTTTCTTTGCTCACAACAACCTCTTTTGCAACTTCATCGCCTTCTTTTGTCTTCAGGCTTGCAACAACCATTGGGCCTATCGCATCGCCAATCGGAATGCCGTCTGCAAATGCCTTTGTGGCTTTTGTATTTGCCTTTGCGACTTTCATAATCATCGGCATAATCATCTGAAGCATCATTGCATATTGCAGATTGTTCGTTTTCCGGATCATTATGACATAATGCCTTATAACTTTGTAAATTTGGTTAACCCCCATAGCGCCAATCATTGCAAATTTCAAGTTTGCTTTTTCAACCGCATCCATTTTAGGGGCAACGCTTTCGACAAAATATGAAAATCTGCGCTCGGACTGGTTCATTATGTGCTCAATCTTATGGACGATTCCATAGGGGTCCAGATCAACCGGTGGTGCGATGAAGAAATCCATAAAATTCTTTACAGCATTTTTCTGCTTTGCGTCCGGCTTGTCGCTGATTTTTTTCAGAACATATTCTTCGGACGCTTTTCGATAGCCTTCAAGCTCTTTTAGATCACCATCAAGCTTGTAGGTCATCTGCCAGATCATAATTCTCGGATAGAGAAAGAAAAAAAGCATCATCAGTATAAACGAAATTATACCGTTATCGCCAGTCAAAAAGTTTGCATATGACATGCAGTTACTTTTTATTTTCAGCTTTATATAGGTTAAACAACATAGTATATTATAATCGTTAATGTCGTAGTAATCACTTAAAGTGAGCAAATATGTCCGACTCAGATTCAGGTCATTCTGAAAGAAAAATCGCTGCATTGCTATTGATTGCAGTTGTTGCGGGTGCAATAGGCATTTATAGTTATGGGCAGGAACATCCGGAAAGCATGGATTCTTTCAGCTCTGTTTTTAAAAGCATAACTTTGCCGACGGGTTTTGCAATTTTCGGAAGCGAAAAATCGGAAGAACTTGTAATTGATGCAGAACTGATATTTGATATGCCTCCAACTGCTGAGGCAGAAATCAAAAGCCCCGCAGAATCCATACTAATTTCATTTGCAAATCCGAACAATACATTTATAATAGAGAACACACCATGGCAATATCCTTCAAAAACAGAAATCATTCTTAAAAACTACACCGGTAAAATAGGTATTTCAGCTCCAACTTCGATAAAAGGTATTGCAAAAGGAGTTACTGTAAATTCGGCAACGATTCCATATTCGGACAAGAGTATCAGCGTATCCGCATCTTCTTTTGCATTTGATTATATTGCTTTCAATAATGTATTGGGATTGAATCTGGAACTTAAAAACATAAGCGGAACCATAAAGGCAAAGAACAGCAAGAACTCCGCAGTATATACGGTTTCAAACAGCATTCTTTCACTTTCCTCTTTTTCGGGCGATATAACATACTATGGAACAAAACTCATTCTTCAAGGCTCCGGAAAAATTGACACCGAGCTGTTAGGGGTAAAAAAGTAACGGATGTTACAGCCATGTTTGAAAATCTTGCACTTACAGACAGTATGATTCTTGTATTCATACTTGCGGCTTTTCTTGTGATAGGATACAAGGTCCTGTCGATATTGAAAAATGTTGCGATAATAGCGTTTCTTGCATACATATTTCCGCTCGTTCTGAACAACATTTTCGGCGCGTCTTTTCAGACCGGCTTTGAAGCGCAACTGCATTACGTCACTATTGCTCTTGGGCTATATCTTGTGTATGAAGTCCTTGAGCTATTTGTCGGAATTGGCAGCATAATTTTTGGAATTTTCGAAATTCTTGCAATGCCAATTGTGTGGATATATGATGCGATAAAGGCGCTTCTTGGCGGGAAGAAGAAAATGAAAGAAATAAAGAAAGAGAAACAAAAAGAGAAGGAGACAAATAATGATGATGAAAATCATACGGTTTCAAAAAATTGAACTGCAAATTTGCAGAATTCTATAATAATTTCACGGTCTGTTTCAAATTCTTTCCTATTGCCCAGATACTGAAACTCTTTTCCATTTTTCAGTTCTTCTACTGTCGCGCATTTTATGTGCTTTTTTGAAACAAGAACTATGTGCGCGTTTCTATACGGATACTCATCTCCGCCAAGGTCTTTGTAGGTAAATTCTCCACTCGCCCTGAATTTCACTTCGACAAAAAAGACATCGTTAGTCTTTTTAGATTGAACTACGAAATCAGGCATTCTTTTGATATTTGTCGCAACATCGCCATGCACTCCTTTGAGCAAAGTCATAACACCGGGAATGCTGTTTTCCATTCCGTATCTGAAAACATTATAATTTAAAGTCAGAAATAGCTCCTCAATAATAGTCTCTGCAATGCGGCCCTTGATGACATTATATCTGTAGTCCAATTCGTTCTCTTTTTTGCTTTCTTTTTTGAAGCAATCAAGACATAATGTATGTGTGCTGTTTTCGAGTTGCTTTCCGCATTTGGAACAAGAAACCATAATAAACAATGTGTTTCGGAGTTAATAAACAAGTGACTTCTTAAACTTTTTCGCGCACTATATATTTTATATCACACGGCAATGGTCTAGGGGTATGACATGAGCTTCCCACAACCGCATAATCGGTGACGTTTTTTGGCTCGAAAGAGACAAAAAAGCTTGGCACGTTAGTGCCATGACTTAGGGCGACCGCGCTTTGGCACGGTCACCTGTTTAGAGTCATCAATTATAGGCTCGGAAATAGCTTATAGCCTGGGTTCGATTCCCGGTTGCCGTATATTTCATTATATTCTCAATTTAAAAATCTTGCGCCCGCACTTATTTCATGGAATTCGGACTTAGCCCAAGAGAAAAAATCCTGCGCGAATTCGGCATAAGCGCGCATGATGTATGGTATGTGGGCGCGATTGACGAGCGGATATATGCAGACGAGATCCTCAAATCAAATGGCGTAACGGTGCAATCGGCAGTGCGTGAAGATGGCGGGATTAAAATCGACCTCGATGTTGCATCTCACAAAAGCAGTGGCTCCTATAACGTAACGCTTTTTCTGGAAAAGCAATTCGAAATAGGCGGAATCGGCTATTATGCCGCAAAAATGGAAGAATCGATGCATAGATGCTTTGAAACCAGTTTCCGGCGCAGGGAGGCAGACCACCACATTCTTGCAGCCAATGAGTATGTTAAAAAGAATCTCCAAAAAATAGGCAAAAAACATGGCTTGGGAAATATCGCATCCCATACTGAGCACAAGCCTATCCCGCCTACGATTGTAGATTATTTTTATACCTGCAAGTATGTCAATGCGAACGACCGCCTGAAAAATACTTATAATTATATAAAACAAAGATATGAGAAGGAAAGAAGGTAAGTGCTATGGATGGCGATAAATTGAACATAACCTGGTCAGACTTTGAAAAAGTCGAGCTGCGCGCCGGCACAATCATAAAGGCAGAAGATTTTCCTGAAGCCAAAATCCTTTCGCAAGCTTCTCTTGCTCTAGGCTTTTCAAGCTTCGCTTGAAAAAGCCGGCATATAAGCTTCTGATTGACTTCGGCGAATTCGGGATAAAAAAATCAAGTCATGAAAATCTTCATGCATAATGTTCAGATTTTCAAGCCTTTGAAAGTTTCGCTCCGCAGTATTAATTAGCGGGGCTTCAACTATTCAAAACGCGCAAATCACAAAGCACTACAAGAAAGATGAACTGGTCGGAAAGCAGGTAATCTGCGTGGTAAATTTCGCGCCGAAGCAAATCGGAAATTTCATATCCGAAGTTCTTACAACAGGATTTCCGGACGAGCGCGGCGATATAGTGCTGGCAGAGACTGAAAGAAAAGTACAGAACGGCGCGAAACTTATGTGAATTTCAAATTTTAACGCCGGTTGCAGAAAGCTCTTTAATCAGTCCAACAAAATCCTTTTTCTCAAAATCAAAGAAGAGTGTCTTGAATCCCATGCGCGCGGGAATCTCAAGATTCTTTTTCGAGTTGTCGATAAAAACACATTCCTCTGGCTTTACTTTCAACGCGTCAAGCGCAACTTTAAATATTCGCTCTTCCTTTTTTGTCGAGCCGACATCTGCCGAAAGAATTATGGCATCGAATTTCTCGCGCAGCCTGAACTCATCAACAATCGCGCCGAAGCGCGCTTTGGTGTTGTCGGTTATGATTCCGACTTTGTAGTTTTTGCGCAATTTTTCCGAAAGCGCAAGCATTTTTTCATTCACCGGCGTATTCCTGAATGCAGAATCAAGCAATGAAATGTCGATTTTTTTGCTGGTGCATTTGCAGAATCCTTCCCAAAAATCAGAATGAGAAATTTTCCCGGTATCAAGGCCGTTGCAATGCCTGAAATAGCACGTAAGGAGTTTCTCAAGTTCTATTCCCGTCTCATTATGCAAATTGAAGCAGACATTATAGGCTCCAAAACCGAAATTAGTAAGCACGCCGTCAAAATCAAAGAAAATGGCTTTTATCATAGATATTTTTGCGCGCCAAAACTTAAATCATTATTACATTCTTACGGCGCTGATCAATCGGTTCTTACGCATCAACAATTTTCCAGAACTTCCTGTAATGCCTGCAGTAGCCTTTCATCTCTTTGCAGCCGTCTTTGTCGCGCACGCGCTTGTGGCTGAAAGCCATGCAGAACGTCCGCGCGCATTTTTTGCCAAGCATTTCACAGTGCATCAGATATCTCCCGATTTATGTTCTGCACCAATTACACCAAAAACATTATATACTTTCATCTACTGCGCGAATATTGCCTTCATCTCTTCATTCATCATCGGCGCCATCCCATCAGCCCATCCGTGCGTCTTGTAGTCAACAGTTATGAATTTCTTCGGCTCCAAAGCATAGCCGAAAGTCTTTTGCGCCATTTCAATCGGGATGACCGTATCGTTTGTCGAGTGAACCATCAAAACAAATCGCTGCGAAATCTTCGCTACATAAGCATCAGGATCTATTGCCTTATAGAAGCGCGCGACATCGCCGTTCTGGAACTGATTATCCAGGGAATCGTATCCTGCAGTGCTTACTCCGACAACAGCCTTTATCCGCGGCTCTATTGCAGCAGCCATTACCGCAAATCTTCCGCCCATGCTCTCGCCGAAAACAATGATGTTTTTAGAATCAACATCATCGCGCTCTGCCAAAAAATCATACGCGCGGAGAACGTCAAAAACCATCTTGTGCGTAACCGGCTCACGGTTATCGATAAATGTCGCGTATTCTTCATCCCTCGAATTGATTCCGCCGCCTGTTTCACCGCTATTGCCGCGCTCATCAAGTGTCAAAGTAACATAACCCCATTCGGCGAATTTTGCCGCCCTGCCGTCTTCGCCTTCTTTTGTTACTTGCGCGCCCGGAAGAAGAATTATTGCAGGTTTACGCGCATCAGTTGTTTTTGGAACGCGGAGAAGCGCATAGATGTTCTCCCCCTTGCTTTTATAAACAATCTTTGAAAGCTCGACTTGGGCAGTATCGTTCAGAATAGTTTTTGTGAATTCAACAGCGCCGCGATTTTGCGGATATGTGAGAAGCCCCTCCTCGGTAATGTCCCACTTGTCGCTTGGTGAAAACGGCGCGATAATCTCGTTAAAATGGCGCACAAAAACAATGAGAAGAAAAATCGCAAGCATCAATCCGACAAACTTTCTGCCCTTCAGATAGCCGTTCATGATTATTTTTCTGCATATATTTATAAATAACCCTTCTAAAATATGTCTATGGCCTTAAAGCAAATCCGCATACATGGAAGGGGCGGCCAGGGCGTTGTAACATGCGCAGAGCTTCTTGCTGCCGCTGCATTCAAGGACGGCAAACAATGCCAGGCATTCCCGTTTTTCGGGGTTGAAAGAAGGGGTGCTCCTGTGGCTGCTTTCTGCAGAATTGATGACAAAGCAATACGCACGCACGAGCAGGTTTATGAGCCGGATTATGTCATGGTTCTTGACGCAAGCCTTCTTGAGAAGGTCAATGTTGCAGAAGGATTGAATGAAAATGGAATCATAGTCATAAACACAACAGAACCTACGGAAAATATAAAGCTGGCGACGTCCGCTAAAATAAAAACAATCGATGCCACAAAAATCGCGCTTGACGCAATCGGAAAGCCTTTTGTCAACGCGCCGATGCTCGGCGCTTTTGTCGCTGCCACAGGGCTTGTAAAGCTTGACTCGCTGATTAAATCTGTTGAAGAAGCGTTTAGCGGGGAAATCGCGCAAAAGAATGTGGTCGCGGTTAAAAAAGCGTATGAGGAAATGAAAAATAAAAAATAATAGTTAAATTGAGTTAAGGCGTCATCTATGAGATTCAAAAATAAAGTTGTTATTATAACGGGTTCTGGCAGAGGCATTGGAAGAGCAACTGCATTACTTTTTGCAAAAGAAGGCGCAAAAGTTGTAGTTGTTGCCGATGTTAATGACAAAGAAGGAGAAGAAACCGTAACGTCCATAAAAAATGCCAAAGAAGATGCGTTTTATGTAAAATGCGATGTTTCAAAAGAAGAACAAGTTAAACAAATGATTGAAAAAACAATAAAAACTTTTGGCAAAATCGACATATTAGTAAATAACGCGGGCATTGTTTTCGATGTGCCGTTTGCAGAAAGAACTGTTGAGCAGTGGAGAAGAACTCTTGACGTAAATCTGATTGGCACCTTTCTTTGCGCCAAATACGTTGCGCCGCATATGAAAAAACAGAATGGCGGCAAGATCGTCAATATATCATCCACTAACGGAATAGATAGCTTTAATCCGGCATCGATGGATTATGATGCGTCAAAAGCAGGAATTATTATACTCACAAGAGATCTTGCAAAAGAACTGGCTCCTACAATACAAGTTAATTCAGTAGCTCCCGGTTGGGTGAATACGGATATGAATAAAGATCTTCCCGAAGATTTTGTTGAAGAAGAGAGTAAAAAAATATATGCGAAACGGTTTGCCACGCCAGAAGAAATTGCAAAAGCAGTTTTATTTTTAGCGTCTGATGACGCGAGTTATATTACCGGAGTTACTTTAAAGGTCGATGGAGGATATGGCTAATTGAATGCTTTTTTATTCGAATTATGTTTTTAAACATGTCTTCACAAATAGGTGTGTGATATTATGGAATATACGTTTCCGGCAGTTGTGGTTAAGGAAGGCAAATTTTTTGTAGCGACCTGTCCTGAACCTGAAGTAACCAGCCAAGGCGAAACTATAGAAGAAGCGCTTGACAACTTGAAAGAAGCAATAGAACTATATCTGGAGGATGAAGACGCAAAAATACCAAACACTTGCGAAAGCCCTATAGTTACAACAGTGCGAGTAGATGCTAATGAGCAAAACACCTGTGTTATCCGGGCTTGAAGTTGTAAAGGCTTTAAGAAACGCGGGTTTTGAAATTGTCGGAAGAAAGGGAAGCCATGTAAGGATGAAAAGAAAAAGCGAAAATAAATCTTCAATAGCGCTTGTGCCGCAACACAAAGAACTTGCAATCGGCACTTTAAAATCCATTCTAAAGCAGGCAAATATGAATATTGAAGAACTTATGGAATTGCTATGAGGCCATAATCATGAAATCAAAAACTAGTGTCGGATGCATAATACTTGAGCCGGGAAATTCCGGAGTCACAAAAACAGGCAGCTGGCGCACCTTCAGGCCAGTGGTTGATAAGGCCAAATGCACAGGATGCTCGATATGCGCGACTTTCTGCCCTGACGGCTGCATAGACATTGTCGAGAAAAAGGCAATTGTCAATTACGACTACTGCAAGGGCTGCATGATTTGCAAGACCGAATGCCCGTTCAGCGCTATAAAAGAGGAAAAGGAGAAGAAATAATTGGTGTTATTATGGCTTACTCGGAAAAAGTATTAACTCAAGCAGATAATGAAGAACTCAAAAAAATAAGAAAAAAACTTCCGGAAATAACTGCCGCGTTACGGCTCGATCCAAAAGAAATTCCAGAAATCATGCGCACTACAAAATACCTTTCCGGCTTAACCGAGAAGGATGTTTTTGAGCCCTTAGATACTAATGAAATCCGAAGTGAAACAAATAATCCTCAAAACATAAAAAAAATTCTTGCATCGTTAGATGCTATTGGAATCCCGAAAAGAAATGAGAATGGCTATTGGCCGATAGAAAGTTCGAAGAATCCTATTTCAATCAGAAATCCGGGACTTGGATATTTCTGGGAACTGGATAAAAAAGAGAAAAGATATCAATAAAACATTCCATCTATAAAGCATCCTTGTAGAACTCATCAAAAAATTGCTTATTCTTCAAAAGTTCATCATTATACAACACAATAAAAATCTTATCTATCGAATTTCCCGAACTCTCAATTGCAAAAAGTGTGGCTTCTGATGATTCTTCTTTTGATAAACCCCCTTTTCGCGTACACATCACCGGAATTGCAACGCTTTTACACCCCAGTTTTTTCGCAAATCCAAAGCTTTTTTCAAGTGAATCCTGCACAGTTTTTTTTGTTGCCGGAATAAGTTTGGGCGGCGATTTTTTCCAATCATAAGTCATGCCTACAGCATTTGAAATTTGTAAATTATTAATAGTTATAGGAATAACCGCATCACCCCGCTTAAGCGGTCTTGAATCCCTTGAAACGACCATATCTTCGAGGCTTTCATATTGAAATCTAGTCGGTTCTCGTTTTCGAATACGGTACATATGATCCAAAGGAGATTTCAGAGGCTCTTTAGCAATATTTACCAAATTCCAAAACTCCTGCAACTCATCACCAACCACACTTCCGGAATAATCCGCATATTGTTCTGCGGTTCCGCTTCCATGAAGTAGAAAACCATTAGACGAATTTACGTGCATGTCTGCGTTAACATAAGCAATATTTCCATACAGAACAGTTATTTTCGAAACCATGAAACAATTGTGTTTGAAAGGTTTAAATCAATACTTCTGCACCCTTTCCGAATACTCCAGAATTATTTCCGCTGCTTTTTTTGCGCCGTTCATTTTTCGCGCGATTTTAGAATACTTCGCCGCGTTTTCTTTGTATTTTTTCCCGCGCAAAAGCATGCTGATTTTCCGGAAAAGATTTTGCGCGCCAAGATGAGAATAATCCAAAGTTTCTGCAACGCCAAGCGCTTTCATGCGCTCCGCATTGCTTCCCTGCTCTGCCTGGCCTTTGTCAGGAATTATCAGCGCCGGCTTTCCAAGTGCCAGGATTTCCATCGCAGTGCTGTGGCCTGCCTGCGTGATTATTAGCTCTGCTGCGCGCATATACTCTGAAATATCGTCGGCAAACTCGCGCACAACAACATTCTTTGGAATTTTGTCGCTCTTGAATTTTGTGAATATCAGAAAGGTAACTTTCGGAAACTTTGGCGCAATCTCCAGAATGCCTTCAAAAATCGGAAGCCTGAATGCGTGGCCGCCAAGAATTGTCAGAACAAACGGGCGAGTTATATCAGGCGCGCCGCCTTTTCCGGGCTTCATAAATTCCGAAAAAACTACAGGGCCGGTAAATATCTCTTTTTTCTTTATGTGCTTCATCCAGCCAAGCGTCCCAAGACAAACAGTATCTGGCGGCGGAAAATCGGGAATTAACACAACATCAGCAATAGAGATTCCTGCGCTCAACGAGAACTCTGCATTTTTCCCGATAATGCGCATTACCGGATTGTCTTTCATGAAAAACGACTCAAGGCTTGTCTGGTTGGCGATGACAACGCAGGGAATGCCAATCTGAAAAGCCGCAAGAATTGCCGCGCTCCTGCCGTCTGCAACCGCGCAGGTTGCTCCAAAGACACCCATATTCTTTTTTTCTTCAGCGACTATTTTTGAAAATCCGAGAGCGGGCTTACTGCTCTTTAGTATGGTTGCCTTCATGTCAAAAGAGCCATTATTTCCGGTCATTTCAAACTCGCGCTTTATCTCAACTGTTTTAAAGGATTTTTTCATGCGGTCGAGAACGTAACCATACCCGCCCATAAGAACCTGCGCGCCTGCATCTTCCAACGCTTTTGCAATTGCCATATCTCTGCTCGAGTGCCCGTAGCCCTCTCCGCAGACCGAGAAATATATTTTGTGCTTCATGCGCTTTGCCATAATATTATTGGGTGGTGTGCGCATATAAAGAAATTCAATAAATCATCAAATCAAATTCGCAAGCTCCTTTATGTCGTTGATTATTGCATCCGGCTTTTCCTCGCCGCGCGCTTCAAGCGCCATCTTATGCGTTGTCAGGCCGTGCGTCACTATCGCGCTCCGAAAGCTGCATTTATGCGCAAACGGCATGTCTGTCTTTATGTCGTCGCCGATAAAAAGCGTGTCTTCGGGGTAAAGGAAAAACTCTTCAAGAACTACTTTTTTCAGATGGTCTGACGGCTTGCCAAGGATTGTTGCTGTTTCGCCGGTAACTGCTTCTATGGCTTTCTGTATCGGCAGCTCTGCCGGAAGTATATCGCCATTGACGCGCCAATACGTTGATAAGCCTGTTGAATAAAGCTTTGATCCCTCTCTAATAAGGTCGCAGGCAGTCTTTAGTTTCCAAAAAGTAAAACCGCGATCAATTGATGTAAGAACAATATCCGATTTGTCGGATACAGTAATATTAAAATTGCTAAGCTCATCCATCAAGCCCTTTTCGCCAATTGCATACACGTTTTTTATTCTCTTCTCCTTGAAATAGCGCGCAGCAGCATATGGAGCAGTCACTATTTCCTCAGTCTTGGTAGGTATGCCCATCTGCGTCAGGCGCTCTGCAAGGCCTTTTCGCGAAAGTATGTTGTTGTCAGAAACATAGAATACTTTTCGGTTTCTTGCTTTCAGCTTCTTTATTGTCTCAGCCATGTTTGGAAACAGGCTGTTCCAATTCCACACAGTCCCGTCTAAATCAAATATGAATGTCTTGACATTTTTATAGTTGAAGTAGATAGATGTCACCCTGGCTCAAGAAAACTATGCGCACTAGTTTATATAAACTTATTCATTGCCGAAAGATTCAATATCTGCGCCTTCGATTATGATTTTTCCAAAATTTGCGCGCACCAAATCAGCCATTCTTTTGATTTCTTCGGGCGTATGCGGAATTTTTTTCTCATATTCCGGATTAAGGGTTTTCTCAGGCCTGAATTGCTGCAGATAATATGTTTTTGCACCATTCAGCCACGTGCCAATCTGCTTTATATCCAATATATTAAGCTCAGGGCTTACAGTCGTGTGAAATGAGTACTCCACGCCGCTTGACATTATCAAATTTACGCTTTTCTTTATCTTCTCTAAATCCGGCTTCGCGCCTGCTAACAATTCGTATTTCTCAATCGGCGCTTTTACATCCATTGAAATGTAATCAAGGAGTTTGCCATCAATCAGAATCTTAAGCATTCCAGGATTTGTTCCGTTTGTCTGAAGCTTTACAAAAAAGCCGTCCTTTTTTAGACGCATAATAAATGCTGGAAGCCCGCTGTGTATTGTCGGCTCGCCGCCGCTTATGCAGACAGCATCCACAAAATCCCTGTTTTCTTTCAAGTATGAAATGACATCATCCGCTTTCAGAAGATTGCCTTCGAAAGAAAGAGGGACTAACTCGGGATTATGGCAGAAGGGGCACCTGAAATTACATCCCTGTAAAAATATTGTAGAAGCCACTTTTCCCTTATAATCGATAGTGCTCATCGGAAGGAAACCTTTTATCAGAAGGCTTTCGTTTTGCATAGGTTTAATTCGCGCGGAATTTTAAAAATCTGCTCAAAGAAATATAAGAGATATTCCAAGAAGAATGAACGCCCAAAAAACCAAAGCCACTATAACTATCTGCATCAGCCACACAAGAAATGCCGTAAGCCAGTCGATTTCAAACATTTCCTTATATACAAAAAGCGCGAGAATAAACGCTACCACTCCGCCCAAAAAGCCAAAGGATGACGAAACTGCCGATGCGACCGCAGCAACTAGGATAGTAACTAAAAATACTTTAGTGAATGAAATTTTCTTTGCCTTTTCCTTTATCATCTTCAGGGCAAAATAAAGCGGAATGGATGAAAAAATGAATACTATAAATTGCGAAAAAATCGAGCCCATAGACTAACTTGAACCGAAGAGTTTATAAAATTGTTCCGAATAAAATTTCAATTAAAAGACAGCCACGAGCAATGAAATCACGTTTCCGAAAAGCCATGTCGCAATCAATGCGAGAAAAAATGTAGGGCCGTATCTGATGCCTTCCTTTATCCACACCTCTTTTTTCTCTTTGCGGACTTTTTCTATCTGCTCTGCTGTAAGCCCTATATATAACTTGCTTGATAGCCCTGCAACATCTTCGGAGAGCACGTCTCCTTCTCTCAAATCCGATGTCTTTACTTTCCTCTTAAATGCAACAGTATCGATTGTCTGGGCAAACGTATAGAAAAAATAAATGAAAACTATCGCAGGAATCAATATGGCCAGGTCATAGAATATGAGCTCTGATGAAAACTGTATTGTGAATGCCAGTGATAACAACATCATTGATAAAAAAGAAATAAAAAAGACCAATGCAGCTATTCTTAAAAAACGCTTCTTGCTGCTTTTTATGGCCTTAATGAATTCGGGAACGATCAACTTATTCCCAGATGCGAGAACTAAAGAATAAATCAATGAATAGATACCACCCACTATAAATGTATTGAGGATGAATATGGCTGGAAATGACAAACCGAAATCCATAAACATATTTTTTGCGAAAAAAGACAGAGGCTGCGGAACTACAACGCCAACAGCTGCAAGAAGCAGGACATCCGCTTCCCCCCATTGGCCTGTGTAGTAAAGAATGTAACCGAATATAAGAAATAAAATTCCGACACCTATTGAATAATAAACGTTTGTCCAGACGCCGGTCAAAAGCGCGTAAACAATATGAACAATCAGCCCTGCTGCAGCCATTGAAAGAGGCACGCTGTCCGGTATTTCTGTTGTTTTCAGGTCAATCCAGCCGCCGACTGCAGAGCCTGCAAGGGCGATTAAGAAAAGCGCGGATTCGTAAAGCATAATTTCTTTTGCGCTTCAAGTATTATAAATCATAAATTCAAATAAAAGATATGAAAGTAGCGATAATTTTGGCTTTTGTTCTCACATTATTGGTTTCTTCGGACGCGTTCGCATGGCAGTGGGAGACGCATTCAACGCTTGCAGAAAAAGTGTGCCGTGACTTTAACTGCGGATGCATTGAAGAAATTCGCGATGCCGCAGTTATTCCAGACCGCGATTTCAAGGACACAATCAACCACCATTGCTACTTACTAAACCGAAGCGTAAGCGAGGTTTTGAAAGGCTTGAAACTCATAGGCGAGTTTCATGATAATTTGTCAGTATCCTGCGAACCTTCAGAATACTATGACTGCCCGAAAAAGAACAATTGCCCAGCGCTTGAAAAAATGCAGTTCTGGCTTGAAAAATCGGAAAAGGCTTTAGGATGCGAACAATGGAAAAACGTAGGCATCGCATCGCATTATTACTTTGACTCGCGCGTCTTCTGGCACAAAACGCAGGGAGAGGATTACAACAAATGCCACGAGCCGTTCGAGGGAAAAGTCGAGAAGAAATTCGATGCAAACGATGGAAGCGACTGGACAATTACCGCGTGCGACGCACAAGAGAATTATGCAAATATGGTGTCATATGTAAATGATTTTGAACATATCCTTGCGGCTAGCGGCGCGCCAGAAAAAGTAGCTGACGCGCCGCTGCTTTCCGAATGCGGGCGGTGGTGCAAATTATGGATGTGGCTTTCGGCACTATTTTAAGCTTTAGAGCTCCAATTATATTTCTCCACCAATGATTACATATTACATTAACAACATGATGGGTCTGAACCACCCGATGAATTTGTGAACACCCAATGAGGTGGAGGTTTTTATTCCCGATATTCTATCAGCAATCGAATGTTTCTTCATTGTATCGGATTAAGAAAAAAAAGAATATGCTTATGTCCTGATGAAAGATGAGTGCTTGCTACGGATAAGCGCATGATGTTGCGCTTACGGGTGCTGTTGCACAACAGTTATATATGCCAAAATTCTTGCTCAAATCTCAGGGCTGAAAGCAAGAATTTTGAATGGTTGTATTTCGTCCTTACAGATAACGCAAAGGTGTATGAATTCTGCAAGTTGTGCAACAGCACCGCGCTTATGCGGAAATCAGTAAGTATATATTCGGGTGAATCCAATAAGCAATATGCTAAAGAAGATAATCGTTCTGTTCTCAATGATTGTACTTTCTGCTTTAGCATGGTTTGCAAACTTAACTTATCCAAATGAAAACTTGGTGAAACTATTTTACAGTTTTGCAACAATAACTTTAATTTATTCTATTTTCAACATATCTTTGGAATTTGTTATTGACAAAAATGTCAAAGAATCAAGGACCCGGTTTTCTTCCAGAAAGGCAACCTCAATAGTTTCTTTATTGATTATTTTGGCCGTTCTCATAGGCATCTGGATAAAAGACCCTCAGTCTCTTTTAGTGGCTTACGGCCTTATCGGCGCAGGGCTCGCAATATCGCTGCAGGATTTTTTCAAGAATTTTGTGGGCGGCATAATGATAATTACAAATAAGATTTACAAGATAGGCGACAGAATAGAAATTAATTCAAAATTCGGAGATGTTATGGATATCGGCGTAATGTACACAACTCTGCTTGAGATAAAGGAGTGGGTTGGCGGAGATCAGGCAACGGGACGCTTGACGATAATTCCAAACAGCACGGTTTTATCCAATCCAGTCAATAACTACACAAAAGACCATAATTTTATATGGGACGAAATAACTGTGCCCATAACTTATGATAGCGACTGGAAAACTGCGCATAAAAACATCTTAGAACTTGTGGCCGAAGAAACAAAGCAAATAACTGAACAGGCAAACAGAGAAATTTTAAAGCTGGAAGAAAAATATTACCTGGAAAAAAGGCCTACAGAACCCGCAATATTCATTAAATTAACGGACAACTGGATAAGCTTCAACATACGCTATATTTCTGAGACAAGAAATCGGCGAATTCTGCATAACAAGCTTTCGCATCTTATTTTGGAAATGATAGAGAAAAACAAAAAAATCAAGATTGCCTCAGAGACCATAGACATAGTCGGCTTCCCGAAAAAATGATGTGATAAACCCATCATAATACCTTAAAAATACGTCAATTTTCTCGGCATCAAATGCGCCGCTCTTTAAATTAGCACCAATCGATAACCTCAATCTATATAATGACAAAACACCATATATTACTAGTGTCCGGCAATTGCGGACGCCATAACAAAAACGGGGGTTTTAACATTACAACATTAAGGCAATATCTTGATACAACCAGCAGTCCAAAAGACTTAAAAGACTTAATTGTGCTAATTGCAAAACAAGCGCCAGCAATAAGGGACGCGTTCGTAACCAACCAAAAGTATGCAGATACCAAAAACATGTACGGCGAAACCCAGATGGAGCTTGACAAATGGTCTGATGCGCACCTCATAAACATTCTAAAAAAATCAAAACTGGTAAAGGAAATCGCATCAGAAGAGCAGCCCGAAGTCGTAAAAATCCCTTCTGCGAAATCAAATTACGGCGTAACGCTTGATCCTTTGGACGGCTCGTCATTGATACAGGTAAACCTTGCTGTCGGCACAATTGTCGGCATATTTGACAACGGCAAAGTCATCCAAAAGGGGCGCAACCTGAGAGCCGCAATGTACATACTCTACGGACCACTTACGGTTCTTACACTCACTGTAAAATCAGGAGTCCATATGTTTGTCCTAAACAACAAAAAAGAATATGTAATGACTGAAAAAGACATAAAGATGCCCGAAGGCAATATCTATGGCGTAGGCAGCCTGAAAAAAGACTGGATGCCAAAACATGCAAAATTCATAACCGCGATAGAAAACGACGGCTATAAGCTCCGCTATTCGGGCTCATTTGTTGCGGATTTTCACCAGATACTAAAATACGGCGGAATATTCTCATACCCTGCATTTAAAGGCCATGAAAACGGCAAGCTAAGAATATTATTTGAGGCAAATCCTCTGGGCTTTATTGCAACCCAGGCAGGCGGTGAAATAAGCAATGGAAAAATCAGCATACTTGACATAACTCCTGAACATCTGGATCAAAGAACCCCGCTATATGTTGGAAGCAAGGGTGTGATAAAAAGAATGGAAGACATGATGAAATAGAATGCAGTACAAAATAAATAAACTACTGAAATGATAAAAAAATATAAAATAAAATTAGACTTAAAAATAATTATAAAAAAAGTGTGATTCGATATGAAAATAAAACAAAGTGATGTTGCAGTGCCGGCAGACGTTCCGAAAAACAAAAGAGCAGAATATGTAAAAAATTACCTGGCCATGACTCAAGGGTCCGGACATTTAATGCTCTTTGCAGGCGACCAGAAAATAGAGCACCTTAATGGCGATATGTATGGCGCAGGAATACATGCGGATGACGCTGATCCCGAACACCTGTTTAGAATCGCAAGCAAGGCAAAAATCGGTGTTTTCGCAACTCAAAAAGGCCTGATAGCAAAATACGGCCTTGATTATAAAACGGTTCCATATCTTGTGAAACTCAATTCAAAAACAAATCTTATGAAAGAAGATCAAAAAGATCCTTACAGCGGAAGCATAACCGATGTTTCTGAAGTTGTTGAACTCAAGAAAAACTCAGGTCTAAAAATACTTGCCGTAGGATACACAATCTATCTTGGCAGCGAATATGAAGATCTGATGCTTAAAGATGCGTCAAAAATAGTGTATGAAGCGCATAAAAACGGTCTTCTAGTAGTTCTGTGGATATATCCGAGAGGAAAATCAGTAAAGGATGAAAAAGACGCGCACCTGATTGCAGGAGCAACAGGCGTCGGAGCTTGCCTTGGAAGCGACTTTGTCAAAGTTAACTATCCTAAAAAAGAAGGTGCTGACTCAAAGGAGATATTCAGGGAAGCAGTTCAGGCAGCCGGAAACAGAACGCATGTTGTTTGTGCAGGGGGCTCATCAACAGACGTATATGGCTTTTTGAAAAGGCTTCACGATCAGCTGGAAGTCGGCGCAGCAGGAAATGCAACCGGGAGAAACATACACCAGAAATCCTTAAAAGAGGCGGTTGCGATGTGCAATGCCATATCTGCATTAACAATTGACAACAAAACAGTTGATGAAGCTTTTGCAATATATAAAAAAGGGTGCTGAATTAGCTGTATTTAGAATAAAATTACTGATTACTGACGCAAACTAGTTCATACTTTAAAAAAATCAGATAATCTCCTTTGCTGCAATAACGCGCTTTTCTTAAGATACTCATCCATCGGAATGTGAAGGCGCGCCTTGATATCCGCGAGCGCGTCATTCATTGTATTGAATTTACGCGGCTTATTTTCAAACGCATGGCGGACATTCTCGCGAATTTCCCAGCACCCAACAGGCATAATGTACGTGTCATAAATCTCTCGAAAGACAACCGCAGTTGCCTGCCTGCGCATTTTTTCCAGCTGCTCGCACACTGCAAACCGTCCTGCATAATATCCGCCGCCTTCTTTTATTGCGTATTTTGTCCGACCATCAAAGCCCTCTGATTCCTGCGTTATTGTCGGCGAATCCATTGCAAGTGTC
>JAHILE010000049.1 GCA_018897155.1 Nanoarchaeota archaeon
CGAATGCATGAGAAGATTAACCAGCGCTTCCCTGATGGCGGTAGCCTGCGGCTGGTCCGTTGAGGCAAATCCGGCGCTTTTCAGCTGAAAGGGAATATCAATTTTCTTTAGCAGCCGTTCGATTATGCTAAAATAGAACCTGAACAGGTTTTCCTCTTCGCTAAGCCTATATGTGTATCGCGTAGAAGCATCAGAATAAGATGTCCCGGGTATTTCAAGATAATCTATCCGAAAGTCGGTGATGATTTTATTTATCTGCTCTTCTTTTCCGAAGAAGAGCAATCCGCCGACAGTAACTTTGCCGCTAATCAGGACATTAAGGCGTTTTAACAATTCTTCCGTATCAAGCTTATTGTACCTGTGATCCGGGTTGAAGTTTTTCATATATGTCCGGTAATCTTCAATTGTCTTCGGGTCAAGGTCCTTGAGCGTGTATGTTGTCAGCTCTTTGTCTTTTGAAGAGAATGCCTGTTCGCGAAACATTGCGTCTGTCTCTTCCTGCGTTGCTCTTTGGTCCCCGCTCCCTGTTCTTATGAATGTGTTTTTTGGGCTGTTGTAAAACACCGGCTTCTTCTCAGCAGCAGGTATGTAAAACGCGAGCACTTGTTTTTCATCAATTTTGTACTTTTTGCATTTAATGTCGATATTTTTATTGAATTTTTCGCCTCCTCTTAAAGTACATATAACGTCCTGCTCTATTTTTTCAGGATTTTCAACCCCTAACACGGAATAATTTTTCCCTTCTTTCTTAACCCCGAAAACGAGCCAGCCTCCTGCGGTATTTGAAAACGCTGAAACCGTCTCCCATGAATTTTTTGGAATCTCGGATTTTGCCTCTTTGACTTCAAAGTCCTCCCATTCTATGTCTCCAAACCTTTGAATTAATTCTTCTTTATTCATACGTTAAAACCAGTTCTTCTAAATTTTTATTTATTTCCTTATCCCGCTTTTTCGTTCGCTCTCTGCGCTTTAAACTTTGATGAATCGCCGTCATGTATCTTGATTTCCCATCCCGCCCAAACCCCTGCGCGCCCTTACTTTCAATCGCCGAAAGCTTCGTAATTAATCGCGAAGATAAGGCATTGAAAGGCTTGAAAATCCCGAGGATTTTCATGACTTAATCACTTCCCACCGCCCGCCTTTGTCGGGTCCGATTCTTCGGATTGCGCCGCTCTTCTTTAGGCGGTTTAAATGGAATTTCACGCCGTCTTCTGTTATTCCGGTTATTTGCGCAAGCTCTTTTCGCGTAATGAGCGGATTTTCCTTTATTGCATCCATAATCTTCTGGGTAGTTTTCTGGGTAGTTTTCTGGGTAGTTTTCTCCCCAGTGTCCTTTTCTTTCAATCCCTCAGCAGCGCCGATTTTTCTCCCGAACTCTTTAACCGATTGCCTTCTGAATGTCACAGTAAAAAATGTGGTGAACTCGAATTTGGGCTCAGGAAGCCCTGCGCCGGCCATTTCATCGCGCATTCTTGCGATTCCGCTTCCTGCTTTTTCCACAAGCCCCTGCATTTGCATTAATGAGAATATTAGCGGGTTTCGGGAGAGGCTTTTCTTGCCAAAATCGCGCTCTTTAATAATGAGGCCGCCGGGATTGGAAATCTCGACCCTATCGTCATAAATATCTATCATTATGACTGCCCCGCGCTCAGAATAATCCCTGTGGCAAATGGCATTAATTAGTGCCTCTTTAAGCGCTCTTTCAGGAATCTCCATTATTTCTTTTCTTGGCCCGAATCCTTCGAACTTGTATCCTACTTTAAGATGCTGACGAATAAACGATATTGTATTTTCATAGTTTGACAGCACATCTTTTCCAAAATCCTTTCTATCGATAATATGCGCTTTTGTAATTCCCTTATACAAAATGCAGGTTATTATCGCGTGAGGCAAAAACTTTGAGGCGTCTTTTGCAAAGAATAATATGCCGGCGTTCTTGAATTCATCGCCATCGCTCAACACGCCGATATTTTTTAGCAGATCTTTTTCAGGCAAGACTTTTGATATTTTAGCAGCCTTGAGAAAATTATTAAGCTTTGAATTATCCAGCTCGTCAAATGTAACGCCCGGACTTGTAATTTCTTCATAAAGCACTTTGCCGTGCTTTGAAAATAATTCTCTTATTTCGTCAACATTAAGCTTTTGGGATGTGGCTCCCTGCCTTAGATAGAATCCTTCTTTGCATTTATGCGGCTTGTTATTGCTTTCCGGAACATCAATAATTAATACGTTTTCAAAAGAAAAAACATTAATCTTTATTGGCGGATCGCAGTTCCTTGCTATGCTTTGAATTTCGGATTTTGCACTATTGTTTAAAGAAAAACCCTTGATACTCGTATCATCTCCAATCCCGATAAATAATTTTCCTCCTTCGGCATTGGCAAAAGCGACAATATCTTTATCCATGCCCGAAATAGTCTCTCTGAACTCGGTTTTGAAATCCTCTCCTTTTTGCAGGATAAAATCAAACTCTTTTTTGTCCATATTACTCATCTTTTTCTTTTTTGAATTTGACTTTCAAAAAATAAACTCCTTTTTCACGGCACTTTTTTGCTTCCAGGATTTTAATTTTGCCTAAAAAACGAGGGTCTTCGCAATAGCCATGTTTAGTCTGGCAGTTAATATTAAAAGATGCCTTTCCGGAGCATCCGGAACTCCAAAAAGAATCGAGATCATGTATGGTAATATCCTCCAGATTAAGGATAATATCCGCACCGTAAAGATGTTTGTCTTTGTTTTTCATTTGAACGCACCACAAAATCATATTTTAAACCCGATCGTTTTCAAATTCCTTTTTATTTCCTCATCAAGTTTTTTCCCGTCTTCCATCTGCCTTGTTAACTCTGCCGCAAGCTTCTTCATTTTCTCCTCAAACGGCTCGCCGTCGTCCTCGACTTCTTCTGCGCCGACATAGCGGCCCGGGGTTAGAATATGCCCGTGCTTCCTAATCTCATCAATCTTAACTGCCTTGCAGAATCCTGCAACATCTTCGTATTTTCCGCCTTCGCCGCGCCATGCGTGATAAACCGAGGAAATTTTCTTAACCTCTTTTTCGGTTAATTCCCTATGCCTCCTGTCAATCATTGCGCCCATCTTTCGCGCGTCAATAAAGAGAAATTCTCCTCTCCTGTCCCTGAATTTATGGTTTTTCTTGTCTCGCGCAACAAACCAGAGGCATGCAGGGATCATTGTATTATAGAACAGTTGCGAAGGCAGGGCGACCATACAATCAACCAAATCTTCCTCAACCATGTTTTTCCTTATCTCACCCTCGCCGGAAGTATTAGAACTCATTGAACCGTTAGCCAATACGAACCCCGCAATTCCAGTTGGTGCGAGATGATATATGAAATGCTGAACCCATGCAAAGTTGGCATTTCCTGCAGGCGGAATTCCAAACCGCCACCTCGCATCATCTCTTAGCAATTCACCTTTCCAGTCGCTGTCATTAAACGGCGGATTGGCAAGAATAAAGTCTGCTTTCAAATCCTTATGCTCGTCATTCAGAAAACTTCCTTCGTTATTCCATTTGACAAAAGTTGCTTCAAGTCCTCTTATGGCAAGATTCATTTTGCAAAGCCGCCAGGTTGTCTGGTTTGATTCCTGGCCGAAAATATGGATGTCGTCAAGCTTTCCCTGGTGCGCCTTGATGAATTTTTCGCTTTGTACAAACATACCGCCCGAACCGCAGCAAGGGTCAAATATCCTGCCTTTGTACGGCTCAATCATTTCAACAAGAAGGCTAACAATGCTTCTTGGCGTGTAGAACTGTCCGCCGCTTTTACCCTCGGCGTCCGCAAATCTTCCGATAAAATATTCATAGACTCTTCCAAGAATGTCCTTTGATCTGCTCTCGGCATCTCCAAGGCCGATAGTGCCTATCAAATCTATTAATTCACCCAATCTTTGTTTATCCAAGGCAGCACGTGTGATATCCCGTAATCATTTCCATCTTCTTTGATATATATTTCGCGCACATAATTTCGCCTCAAAACCAATCTTTAGCGGACTCAAACCAGACTCCAGGCCGCATTTTTCGTATAAACG
>JAHILE010000050.1 GCA_018897155.1 Nanoarchaeota archaeon
AGTACATGGACAACAGTAGCAAACGGAACTCTTGCTGCCGGTATAACTGTGCCTGCTGGAGGAGACAATACAGTAACAATCACTGGCTCGGCTGCTGGTGCTTCCGGAGAGTGCTTCACAGCTGGCGTGGATTTGACCTATTCCGTAACCGATGGAGTGGATCATGTAATAAGCGGAACAATGAGAGGCAAATATTAAAATAATAACTAGTTACTCGGCGGGATTTTCATTTCCGCCGGGTTTCTTCTTCTTCTTTTTATTCACATTCGCATATTACGTTTTAAAGCAAATTCATTGCATGCGCGCGAAATGCTCAAGTAATTCGGTTGGTTCTTAGTCAATAAGTCTCATAAACTTGGTCATATTGTAAAAGAAACATTCTGTTGTTTTTTCAGCAGCTTGCAGTATTCGATAAGTTATAAAGCAATCTCTCTAATAATAATGATGGTCAAAAAAGTTTCATCTGTTAAAAAGATATCTATTAAAAAGCAAAAAGCTGCAGCAAAGCCGAAGAAATTGCCTGCAAAAGCGCCAAAGCCGGCGAAACAAAAGCAACTGACGCGTTTTTGCCCTTCTTGCGGCACAATAACTGATGAATTATTTGAAGGATTTTGCAGAAAATGCTTTCTTGAAAATGTCGAGCTCATTCAGGCTGCAAAGCGCATCCAATTCTGTATTTGCTATGACTGCGGAAGGGCGCGCCTGAACAAATTCTGGCAGTCTTTCGGAAGCAAGAACGAGCTTGTGCGCAATATGGTCACGCGGCATTCACGCGCATTAAGGGGTGCTGAGTTGGATATACGTTATGATGACTTCACAATCAAAGGAAAAACAGAAGTTCCAGTAACTTTAACTGCAGAATATGAAAGCAATTCAAAGAAGATTACTAAGTCAAAGGAAATGCTTTTAGTTATACTCCCTGAAATTTGTCCTGATTGTTCAAGGCTTCGTGGCGGATATTATGAAGGGATAATGCAGCTTCGCGGCAAAAATCAGGAAAAAATGCAAGCCCATATAGAAAAAGCTTTCAGCAAATTTGATAAATCGGAATCAAATGCTTTTATTTCAAAAATTGAGCGGCTCAGCGAAGGCATTGACATATACATAGGTTCAAGAACAGCTGGCTTGAAAGTTTCATCTGAGATAAGGAAGATTTATAATGTTGATTGCACAATTACTAACAAGATTCACGGAATGCGCCAGGGCAAAGAGATACGCCGAACAACTATTTTGCTGCGGGGTATTGAGCCAAGAAACAGGCCCGAAATTGGTGAGTCAAGCGACGAGGGTGTGATTTGATGATTAAACGAAAAGAGGAGACCGAAGGGCAATTTGAATCAATGGAGGGTCAGGAAGACGCAGCAGGCGTGACTATGCGCGTTCGAACTCCGCGCCCGGGCCAGCTTTTGGGAATTGTCGAGTCACGTCTTGGTTTTGGCAAGATGAATATTATTTGTTCTGACAGAAAGGCGCGCATTTGCCGCGTCCCGGGAAAATACCGCCAGCATCTATGGGTCAAAGAAGGCGAAATAGTTTTAGTTGAGCCGTGGCAGTTTGAGGGCGACAAGAAAGGAGATATAATCTACAAGTACCGAAAAGCGCAAGCTTCGTGGCTGCATGAGCACGGGTATCTGAAGAATTTAGGAGTTTGAGGAGTTTTAATGAATGGCGGAGCGCATTACGTTCTTGTAATATTGGTGATTCTCGGCGCATTACTTTTCCTGAAATACAATACAGATATAACTATTTCTGCTGAAAAAGACAACGTAAGCGAATTAATAACCGCGGATATATCGGATAATTGGAACTCGTATTCTAACAATGAAGTCGGCATTACGTTCAGATACCCCAAAACCTGGGAAATAACACAAGATTATTTTTATACAACTGCCGCAGGAAGTCGAGCAAAAAGACCTACAATCATTTTGCAGAAAATCGGCGATAACCAATCAAATAATTGGATTTTGATAAATCCGCGGCAATTTATGTGCGAAAATGGAATGTGTGTTGGCAGTAAAAATACCGCTGATGAAGTCGCCACACATAGTAAAAATAAGGATATTTTGGATTTACTTAATACTATTGTTTCTGAATTGAAGCAAAATACAACTCGGAATAAAGTATATTCTGATAAGGAGGGCCACCTTACATTTGAGTACCCGCAATATTGGGAAATAATCGAATCGCAACATCGCAGGACTGCTGACGGAAGAATTTCAATAAGCAATGAAGTCACACTCCAAAAAATCGGCAACAATGAAATAAACAATCTGATTTTTATAAATCCCAATCCTCAATTCAGATGCGAATTGGGCACTTGTATTCTTAGTGCAGATTCATACAATGACGGAGTAGCCACTTACAGCAAAAACAAAGAAGTTCTCAATATGCTCGGAAATATTGCTTCTGAACTGAAAGCAAAAAATACCAAAAATTATACTGGGCAGTTTTATCGCGATTTGGAGTATAATATAGAATTAATATTTCCCGATGGATGGTATCTTTCCAAACACCAGTGGCTTTCTAAAACATTGCCAAATCCATGTTCACTATCTTTCCTTGACGTTGATTTTAACAGCACTACTTGCAGCACATTTACGTACTGGGAAAATGACGAATGCAAAATCACGATTTCCAGTATCTCCGCAGAAGATTACAATAATTTTGTCAACAAAGAATATTTAAATGAAGTGATTTTAGGAAAAGAAAAGGCGTATATGCGAGACGGCGCGTTTGGTGCAGGTCCATTCTATGCAATAAATGCGAGTAACAGATACTTCATTATTTACGGAGAATGGCCGTTCAAATCGGCTCATTACACAACTAATCCGGAAAATCCGCCGGTTCCAACATGCCCTTATGATTTTGATGGATTTAAACCCTTTGAATTCAGGTTTATTGATTGAGCGGCGCGGTCGTACTATTTGTTGTTTTCTTTTTTTTATCTTTGTTTTTTTCATCTTTTTCCTTTTTTGTCTTTTTCAGATACTTGTCAAGCATACTCTTTCGGATTCCATAACTAACGGGGTTCTTGATGTTGTGGCAAATTCCGTCGGGTATGCACACTTTGATATCCTTGTAATATCCCGCGTTGTCGCAGTTTGGCGGAAGCTTAACCTGCTCCGGAGTTTCATGCGTTTTTGCGTATTCCAGCTGGCCGCGCCAGTATGCTTCGGAAAGCTGCTCCGGATTTTTCTCATTCCATTCCGCAAGCTTCTGCTCAATTTCATCCCACGAATATCCTGAAACTTTCAGAAAATTTATCAGCATAAATACAGAGCGTTTTCTTCCGTCAAGAAGACCGCCAAGGATTTTTTTCACGCATGGCGGGAAATTCTCTTCCGGCACTTTGATGCCTTTTGCGGAAAATGGCTTGATTTCCCTTGACGCTCCGGAGCGCATCATTTCCTCAAGCTCTGCTTGCGATGCGCCTGGTCTTGAATCCGAAACAATAATGCCGTCTTCATAAATCGCGCGCATCAAACCCTCTTTTTTCTCGTCGCGCTTGAATTTCAGAGTGGCTGCTTTCGGTTTCATTTCAATAGCGAAATCAAGCGCATTTTTAACAAGCGTTTCACACTCATTTTCCTCGAATTTTCCAAGAAATACGGCGTCTCCTTGCACATTTTCCGGCTTTGCTTCAAGGGGTGAGAATTCCATTATGCGCGCTGCATCAAACGGCAGGCTGACATTCCAGGTCTTGTCGTTGAACGAATAAGGCATTCTGAAAAGGTGGCGCACAGACCAGTTCTGTTCAACATCAAGGACGTTGTACGGATTAAGCGCGCCATTCTCTTCTTTCATGCGTTCTTCAAGTGCTGAATCAAGAGCAGTCAGCTTTTTCGCAAGCTCCTGCCTTATTTTTTCAGAGAGATAGAATGCGATTTTTTGCGGAAGATCCGGAAACATTTTTGAGATGGGATTCATATTCACTTCTTTTGGAAATCCGCCGGATGCAATGCCGAGATGAAACCCGCGCCTTCCCGAGAATTTTATCGAGATGTTTTTCACGCCGCTATGGCGCATCTCATCAATCAAAAGCTTTGCAGTGATTCGCGCAGCATCAATCCCTGCATCAGAATCGATGTCAAGCACAAGGTCCCAGCCGGTGCGTAATTTATCAAGGTCTGCGCGTTTCAAATCATTAGAAAGCATCTGCGGATTCTTCCAGTGCTCGACAGAGCAGTGAAAAGCAATCGCGCTGTTTTTGACAAAATGCGTGATGTCTCCCGGAAACTGCACCGAATTCGGGCGTGAGCCGTAAAAACCTCCAAGAAAAACCGGAACGATTTCGCGGCCCTTACACATCTCGAAAATGCGCTTTGCGATTTCAGGGCGCGAGTAGTATGCTTTGATGTCGGAGGGGTTCATGGACCTTCTTAAATCTGGAATTTTTTAAAGCGTTGCGGTACGCTTAGAATCTTATGATTTGATACGTTTAAGCAAAGTTTGATGAGTTACGAAGTTGCAAGCTTGCCTAGTGTTTTTGATATTATATTCATTACATCACAATGGTAACTATTTAAAGAATACGCATCACAATAATTTGTAGGTATCCCAACGACAAACAAATACGCAATTAATTGGTGAAATAATGACTTTATCTGATATTGTGACTCAACATTTTAATGGACTTGCAATTAACTATGATGAATATTCACATAAAAGAAATCGCTATCTTCTTGCACAAGAAGACATTATTGTAAAAAAGCTAATGGATGAAATTTCTGAGCCGTTTGTTATTGATTGCGGTTGTGGCACAGGTACTAGAGGTATGAGAATAAAAGAACGGTTGGATGGCGCTCGTTTTCTGGGTTATGATTTAAGCGAGGAAATGGTAAAACTAGCGGCACAAAAGGAGTATGAGTCCGTTGTTTGTGCTTCATTGAATTCGCCGCCATTTGAAAATGTAGAATTTGACGCTGCATTGTGTCTATTCTCAGTTTTTTCATATCTTACTTCAAAAGAAGACCGAAGATCTGCAATAAAAGGCTTTTATGATCGATTGAAGAGTGATGGTTTATTGTTTATCGATGTAACGAACAGAAGCCATATGGGTGAAGGTCTTTCATTCAAGAAATCCATGCTACAAATTGCCCGAGAGTTAATGTATTCGATGTTAAATCCTAAACTATCCTATGGAGATGTGTTATTTAAATCTTCGGTAAACGGGGAATTATTGGATGGCTATTTCCATACAATGAATGATTCGGAGTTTAAGAAATTGTCAAAAAATCATTTTAAGATAGAAGATAAGTTTATTATCGGATACGACAGTGGTGCTTTAAAGGATAGTGAATCCGAGGGTAACTTTTTCTATGTCTGTAGAAAATTATAGGGCGAGCGGATTAGTAGCAACAAGCTATTATAATCCCATCCCTTCATCAATTTCTTTCGCAATGCGCCGCATGCGCGCAATCATCCTCAGCATGTCCAACTCCATTTCTTCGATTGTGTCCTCGACATTGCGCATGCGCAGTTCATATCCTTGATCGGTTTTTACGATAATGCCGGACTGTTGATATCTGTCCATATGGTGAATTGCAGTGCTGCGCGCGATTTTTGCTTTCTCTGCAATGTCATCGCTTGACAGAGCCATATCTTTGTGCGCTGCCTGAAGCATTATTTCGAATATGCGCATCGCGGTCTTGTTCTTGTCGCGCTTGTTGGCAAAGCCGAAAGATTCGCAGAGCCACTCGATTTCATTCTCCACATTTTCTTCTCGCGGCTGTTTTATTTCTTTTATTATTATGAATTTTGTGACCATATGAACATACTTGCACCGAAAGGTATATAAAGATTTACAACTTATAGACTATGTCGATAAGTTATCGACAGAAGTTATAATTGTTCGACACGGACGAAAGTTATTTTATGATGTTGCTTTGTCTTATGGACATATCGTTCTGTGTCGAATGTACGCGGCAAGAACCTTGAAATGTTAAATACAGTGAAAAATCCATTAATTATTGGTGAGTTAATGCTGGAAACAAGCAAAGATGTGCAAACAGAAATGAAAAAGCTCGAGGAAGAGATGAATGCGGTATTGCGCGGAATGTGCTGTACAAGCCCGCCGCTTTTGCTTTCGCGCGATTTAAAAGCCGCTATGTGATGCAGTGTTTAATTTATTCATGTTTTTTATAGTTTAGGAACCAATCAATAATTGGCGATGAGAATGGCTGACGAAAAAAAAGCAAAGGATGAAGCGCCAAAAAAGGAAGATCATGAAAATCCTGCGGATTTTCAAGCTGTTTCAACGCCTTCGGCGATTGAAAGTAAATCAGAGGCTGCAAAAAGCGTGAAACAGGAAAAGCCTCAAATGAATGAAGTTGACCTGCTTAAGTGCGAGCTTGCAGAAAAAACAAAGCTTGCCGGCGAAAATCTCAATCGGCTAAAATATTTGCAGGCCGAATTTGACAACTTCAGAAAGCGCGAGGCTGCCGACCGCAAAGATTTCATGAAGTTTGCAAACCACGAACTGATTGCCGCGCTGCTCAATATTGTTGATGATTTTGAGCGCGCAATTGCAGCGGCAAAAGACGAAAAAGACAAATGCGCGCTCCAGATGGTGCACAAGCGCTTTGTAAAAGTCCTTGAAGAGCACGGCGTAAAACCGATTGACGCGCTCGGCAAAAAGTTCGACGCGCATATGCACGAAGCGTTCCTTTCAGAAGAATCGGATAAAGAAGAAGGCATAGTGCTTGAAGAACTGCAGAAAGGATACATGCTTTTCGACCGCGTAATTCGGCACAGCAAGGTGAAGGTTGCGAGGAATAAAGAGAAAGAATAATCAGCGAATGTAGAATAAACTAAAGTGATTAAAAAGGCGAAATTATGGACATCAAAGATATAGAAACACTATTAAACACGTTCAAAACGTTCAAGTGGAATACTTTACGGAAAATGTACGGTAATTCCCATAGTTCAATAATCGGATTTATATCAACTGAATGGATTAATAGTTCTGATGGTAATTCTATTTTGGATGGGGCACCATCGTCAAAGTCAAAGACGGATAATAAACGAAAAAATGCGGACATATTGCTGTGTAAAGGAGATAAACCATTCATTCCCGTTGAAGTAGAAACAAATGTCTCAAAATATAGGGATAAATTAGAATCGCTAGGTATGTATCTGGACGATAAAAAGAATTTTGATGGTGCAAGATTTGGATTAATGATAATGTTAAACTTCTGTAAAAATAAGGCGACTGGTGAATTATATAAGCATAATTGGAACAAGATAAAGGAGGATATTGTGAAAAATAAAAAACATAACATCGTTTTAGTTTCTATAGAAAAAGAGAATAAGAAGAAACAGCTTACAGATTCAACTTTGGATAATTTGAGAGAACGCAATAATTACTATCCTTGGGACATTGTAGAAGTTAAGTATTGGATTTATTATGATAATAAAGAACTTGAAGGAGATTTTATTGAAAAGAAATAATTAATGTTATGGTGAATAGTATGCCATCCGAAAAAATAATCGGTTAATCTTTGAGTTGATGTCATGCCGCGCGAAATCTGCAATATCATGAAACCTTCTAAAAATTGCGAAGGTTTCAAGCTTTTGAAGCTGAAAAAGAATAATGATTTGCGCGGCTTCAAAATGAAAAACTTTTCGGTAATCTGTGACAAAAAATTTATGCGGGCAATAGATGATTTTTATGAAAACGTTGATAAAAAACGATAATGCGCTGCAAGACGCGCAAAAGTTTGCAGAACTATGCAAGCAGGAGCTGGGCGAAAATCTCGCGTCAGTAGTGCTGTTCGGCTCTGCGGCGCGCGGAACAAGCGGAAAATGGAGCGACATGGATTTTTGCGTCATCATGAAAAAACGGTACGATGACAAAAAGGAATTTGGCTTGAAAATGCGATTGCGCGAAGCATTTGGCAGGCACGCAGATATTATATTTCGCGAGGAAAAGGAAATACCGCAGCAAATAGCAGCCAATAGCGCGATTGATTTTGAGATAATGAGCGACGGAACGCCGGTATATGGCGCGCAATATTTTTTAAAATACAAACCGCTGTTAAAAGACGCTATAAAGCAAAATAATCTCTCAAGAAAACAGGAACTCGGAAAAGGTGTTTGGGTTTATGGAAGACTTAGAAAACATAAAGCTGAAAAGGGCGCCGGCTCGGCTGCTTGAAGCGCATGTGGATTTTGAATCCGCAAAAGCATTATCAAAAAGCGGAATAGACAGCAGGTCGCTTTATCATAGCCAGCAATGCGCAGAAAAAGCGCTTAAAGCATGCCTTTCAAAAACAAATGTCGGAGAAATAAAGTCGCACACGGTTGTGCAATATTTTCAATCGGAAATAATGCCTCTGCTAACAGGTGAATTAAAAGAAAAGTTCAAAGATTTGCATAATTTAATTTGGGTTGAAGAGCGATGGATGGACACAAGATATGAAGAATTTCGCGCAGGAAAAATAAAAGTGCCCAGCATGCAATTCAGCGCCGATGATGCTGAAACGGGCATAAAAACAGCGGAAAAAGCGTTGCTTGATTGCACTAACGTTGTTGAGTTTCTTTTCAAAAAAGAAATTCCGAAAAATACAGAAGGATTGAAGACGCTGTTGAATGCGTAAAGCATGACAAGATAGGTTGCGAATAGGGATGATAAAATATTTGAAAAAGCGCGTGATTTTATGAAAATATTGGTTTTCCTGCACGGCACGACAATCATGCACAAAAATGCGGTGGGACACTTGCGCGAGGAAATAATCAAACAGGTTGTTGACGAAGAATCCTCTGTAAAAGATTATGCTTCGTATATTCCCGTTGGAAATGCGCCGCAAAAATTGCAAATGTGGAAAAAACAGGGCGCAGAGATATTATATCTAAGTTCGCATAGAAATGCTGAAGATGTTGAAAAAGATAAAATAGTTTTGAAGAAATATAAATTTCCGGAAGGCAAAATATTCTTCTGCAAAAACGGCGAAGAATATAATGCTGTTGCAGAAAGAATTATGCCCGACCTAATAATAGAAGATGATTGCGAAAGCATCGGGGGAATATCCGAAATGACGCATCCCAATCTTAAGCCGGAAATTAAAGCGAAAATAAAATCAATTGTTGTCAAGGAATTTGCGGGCATTGATAATTTGCCCGATAAAATATCTAAATTGATAATTTAATTTTATGTTGATGTGATATATTATGGCAAGTGAAAAAATTATTGGCATAGATTTAGGAACTTCAAATAGCCAAGCGGCTGTTATGATTGGAGGAAAGCCGACAGTAATACCGAGCGCAGAAGGCGCGACTGTGGCAGGAAAGATGTTTCCGTCAGTTGTGGCGTTCACAAAAGACGGCACGCTTTTGGTCGGAGAGCCGGCGCGCAGACAAGCTGTGACAAACCCTGAAGGAACTGTCATGGCGGCAAAACGAAAGATGGGAACTGATTTCAAATACACAATTCACGGAAAGACTTACACTCCCCAGCAAATCTCCGCATTCATTCTCCAGAAGATAAAAAAGGACGCCGAGGCGTATATCGGAGAGCCTGTGAAAAAAGTAGTGATTACAGTTCCTGCATACTTTAACGACAACCAGAGGCAGGCAACAAAAGACGCAGGCTCAATCGCGGGCCTGGAAGTTGTGCGAATAATCAATGAGCCGACAGCAGCATCACTTGCCTACGGCCTGGATAAATCCGGCGAGCACAAAGTCATGGTGTTCGACCTTGGAGGCGGGACGCTTGATGTTACAATTCTTGAATTCGGCGAAGGAATCTTTGAAGTAAAATCAACATCCGGGGACACACAGCTCGGCGGAACAGATATGGATGCCGCAATAATCGATTGGATTGTTGAAGAATTCAAAAAGCAGGAAGGCATTGATCTGAAAAAAGACACGATGGCAACACAGCGCGTTCGCGAAGCTGCAGAAAAGGCAAAGATAGAACTGTCAAATGTTCTTTCAACCGATATTAATCTTCCGTACATAACCGTTGATCAGGCAGGATCGGGGCCAAAGCACTTGAGCTTGAATATGACGCGCGCAAAATTAGAATCCTTAATCGCACCCATTGTTCAGCGATGCGTACATCCGATGGAGCAGGCAATGAAAGACGCAAAGATGAAAAAGGACGACATCAAAAAAATAATTCTTGTCGGTGGTCCTACTAGAATGCCGGTTATCCAGAAATTTGTCGAGGATTTCATTGGCGCAGACAAAGTCGCAAAAGGCGTTGACCCGATGGAATGCGTAGCAACGGGCGCGTCAATTCAGGGAGGCGTTCTTGCAGGAGATGTAAAGGATCTTCTTTTGCTTGATGTGACTCCGCTGACTCTTGGAATCGAAACACTTGGAAGCGTTGCAACACCGCTAATCACACGAAACAGTACAATTCCGACAAAAAAGAGCCAGATGTTTTCTACAGCCGCAGACAGCCAGACCGCGGTGACAATTCATGTGATACAGGGCGAAAGGCCGATGGCAAATGATAACACAAGCCTCGGCATGTTTAACCTTGTTGGAATACCGCCTGCACCGCGCGGAGTTCCGCAGATCGAAGTGACTTTTGACATCGACGCAAACGGAATACTTAACGTCACTGCAAAAGACCACGGAACAGGAAAGGAGCAGAAGATAACAATATCCGCGACCACTAAACTGTCAAAAGACCAGATTGACAAAATGGTAAAAGAGGCAGAGAAATTCTCTGATGAGGACAAAAAGAAAAAAGAGGAAGTCGAGGCAAGAAACACTGCAGACAGCCTTGTTTATACAACAGAGAAAACTCTTGCTGATTTGAAGGACAAAATTACGCCCGAGCAGAAAGAGAAAATTGAGCCTGCGCTCAAGGCTTTGAAGGACGCAGTTTCTGGAAAAGACACTGAGAAGATAAAGCAGGAAAGCGAGAATCTCAGCAAAGCAATCCAGGAAATCGGCGCATCAATTTATCAGCAGCCCGGTGCACAAGCAGGAGCTGGCGCAGGTCCGGCACCTGGTTTTGACGGTGGCGCAGATTCTGCATCAGAATCAACTGAGGAAGGCGCATCAGAACATCGCAAACATAAGAAAAAAGGCAAAGGCGGAAAAGAAGATGCTATTGATGCGGAATACAAGGTTGAGGATGAGAAGAAGTAAGGCATTGTGCCAAATATTGCATTGAGTAACCTTACTTCGACGACGAGAAGAAATAATTAAATTTCGGCGGGATGTTAAATCCCGCCGATTTTTTTTAATTCTGCGTCCATCAAAATGCCGCCATAGGGCTGTTTTTTGCCGTTGAAGAATAGCGTTTCTGTTGCAGGGTCGATTTCTATTTTGTTGTGGTAAAGAATATTGAATGTATTAAGGTATGCCGGAACATCGCATTCTGTTTTCATATGGCCTTGAAATGTGTCTTTGTATTGTTCGAGTGCTTCAAAATCGCCATAATTTATGCATCTTTTGACAAATGGCGCATCGACCTTTCTTGCGCGCGGTTTTCGCGTAAAGATGGGACCTGCATCTGTTCCCGGAGTAACTTTATGTATTGTTGCCATTAATTCTGTTTCTCCTCCGACCATTGCATCATACACTGCGTCGTTGCCGACATATGCGCGCCATGCTTCGCCAGCTTCCGTCATATAATGTATTTTTGCGGTATCTTCATTTCCTGCGTTTAATATACTTCCGTTTTTAAGCCTCTGCAATGCAAGATTCCCAGGATGAACATTCAGCATCAGGATATTCTCCTTGTCAAGCCTGTCAAATACTGTTGGCGGTATTATCAGATTAAATCCTGAAAGCGCGATAACTTTCGGAGGCTCCTGAAGTGCCCAATCAAACACGACGTCGAAATACGCTTCTCTTTCTTTCGGATTTTTGAGATTATATCCAATAGGCTTAATCACTTTTGCTTCGTAGCCGTGTTCTTTTGCATATTCGATTCCTTCACAATCTTTTTGGCTGAAAAACCTTCCAGGTTTTTGAATTCCGCGACCTTTGTCTTTATCAAATCCGATTCCGCTGCTGAATCCGCCGCTTCCCCAAACATCGGGTTCCACGCGTTCGCCTGTGGGTTCGTATATTGTTTTTAAATTTGCCATAAAATCACCATTAGTTCATATGCTCAACACCGGCCTTGAAAACACGATGGCTGGGTTGGTATAATCCGCTTAAAGTGCCTTTTTCTTTCAGGACTTTGTATTTATCAGGCCGCTGGTAATCATAAGTCAGTCTCTCAAGATGCGGAAACAAGAACAGATTTCCACTCCATGCAAAGCCCGCAATATTTGCTGTAGAGCCATTGGGATTGAATCTATGCCCTCTTGACGACCTGAAAAACTCGCAGATATAGCCGTCCACGTATTCAAGCGCGATTATATTATTTTCACGCGCAAAAAGCAAGTCCTCAATAGGTACGTAAACCTTTCCTTCTCCATGCGATATTGGCGCATATAATGGCTCTTCACAATCTTTGAGCCCTTCCAGCCAAAAACTATCATTGTTTGGATTGACTTTCAAATCCCAGTAACCTGTTTCATGTTTTCCCGAGTTGTTCTGCTTTGTTCCGACCTTCATCGGGAACAGGTCTGATTTCGCCAGTATCTGGAAAGAATTGCATACACTATATATCGGGAATCTTTTGTCATTCAGTTTTTTCTTTAGTTTTTTGTAGAGCCCCGAAGCGACTGTTCTGTTTTTTATCGATTGCCCGGCGCCCAGATTATCCCCCATTGTGAAGCCGCCCGGAAGACCCAGACCGTCGCATTCTTCATCCAGAATGTCCGGGTTTTCCGTTAACTCTTCATACAAACAATATCTTACATCTGCCCCGGCCAGTTTCAATGCATTAAACAACTCACTTTCCGAATTAAATCCCAAACCGCGGGGAATAATAAAACGAGATTTATCCATAAACAAGACCTCCTTCTGCGCCCGCCATATTATGATAAATGCCAAGCATTGAGCCTACTTTTTCAGACAGCATTTCTTTGCCTCCATATTTCATTTTGATTTCAGCGCCTTTGACAGTACCAATCTTGCTGTATTTTCCGGCGAACAATTCTTCAAAGCGCTCCTTTTTTTCTTCGCTGACAGTCACAAGGAATCTGCCTTCTGTTTCGCCATACATTATTTCGTGAAGCTGCATTTCTTCTTCTTTGTCAAGCGCATCGACGTCAAACTCAATTCCTTTTTCGCCGGCCATTGCGGTGTTTTTGATAGCGGTCATCAAACCTCCTGCTTCAACATAAGTTGCCGAGTTAAGAAGCCGTTCATTGCAAGCCAGATTCATTTTTCCAAAAGTTTCAAACACAGTTTCAACGCTTTCATTGCTGACGCGCCCTATGCTGAACTCTTTTCCGGTTCTTTCTGAAAGCCAGTTGTAATATTCCGAGCCGCCCATGTCCGCTTTTGTTTTCGAGCCGACAACATAAACAGAATCGCCTTCTTCTTTGGCATCGATTGTTGTTATGTTGTTTACATCATCAATCTTCGCAAACGTTGTCATGAGAATCGTCGGAAAAACGCCGCGTTTTACAGGGTTTCCATTTTCGTCAAACATCGCTACCTGGTTGTACATTGAGTCTTTTCCTGAAATTACAGGAACTGCGCAGCCTTCGATGACTTTTGCCATTCCGCGGTTTGCTTCAATAAGCATTTTCTGGTACTTGGGATCATCAGAGCTTTGCCAGAGCGCCTGGTCTGTTGCAACCATCCAATCCAGATTTCCGCCCATAGCAATACTATTACCGATGGACCGCAAGAAAGCATTCATCCCCATCTTCTCAGAATCAATGTACGACTGCCTTTCAGTATGGCCGTATGATTGAATCAAACCTTCTGATGAGGTTATGTCAGGCATTATGCATGCCGATCTGGTTGAAATCCTGCCCTTGCCCTGTATGCAATGCTGGACGCTTAATCCTTTTACAGTGCTGTCCATTCTATCCATGAAAGGCGCGACAGAGCCGAGATTCGGGCGATTTAACATTTCGTAAAATTCCTTTTTTGCGCGCGCTTCTTCATTTTCACAGCCGCTAACAATCACTTCCAAAAAATCATTCAGTTCATTTTTCAGGTTCAGTTCTTTTTCAGCAGTTAATTTATAGTCTGCAGGGCGCAATTCTCTTTTCGGAAATCCGTGATGTATGAAACCCATATCAAGGTCAACAACCTTTTCATTGTTGGCATAAATTTCCGCTCTTCCGGAATTATTGAATGCGCCTATATCAGAGAATTCGACTTCGTGTTTTTTGAGTATTGCTTCGATTTCTTCTTTGTTATTTTTATCAACAGAGATTGCCATTCGCTCCTGCGATTCATTCATCAAGAGCTCTGCTGCTGTCATGCCCGGATATTTTTGCAGGAGCTTGTCAAGGTTTATGTCAAGGCCTCCAAGCTCTCCGCCGATTTCTTCAGCCATTTCAAGTGATGCGCAGCAAACACCGCCGGCACCCAAATCGGTTATGTATTTTATGAATCCCCTGTCGCGGAGTTCAATAAGCGCGTCAAACATTTTTTTCTGCGTGTATGCGTCGCCTATCTGTACCGCAGTTACCGGTGAATTCGCGTTCAGAACTTCTGATGAAAATGTGGCGCCGTGTATGCCGTCGATTCCCGCGCGCCCTCCGACAATATATAACCTGTCGTCTGCATCGATATGTTTTTCTTCCGAGGGCTTGCCGTTGATTGTCGGCGGGATTCTGCCTATGCTTCCGACGCCGACTATGGGCTTTCCGTTGTATCGCTCATGCTCTACAAGCATCCCGAGATTTATCGGAATTCCCATCTGGTTTCCGCCGTGCTCGACGCCTTTAACAACACCGTTGAATATCTGTTTTGGATTCAGGAGCAATTGCGTAAGCTTCTGATCCTTGAAGTAGCGCCTTATGTCATCTTTATGCCCCAGGTAATAGTATAAAGAATTTCCAATCAATTCTGCGCCAAGGCCGGTTCCCATCGGATCCCTATTGACACCGACAATTCCCGTAATGGCGCCGCCATAAGGGTCAAGCGCTGACGGAGTGTTATGAGTCTCCTTTTTAACTGCAAGGTTCCATTTCTCATTGAATTTGAACACTCCGGCATTGTCCTTGAAAATGGAAACGCCTAAATGAGGCTTATTTTTCAGAACTTTTTTTGTGGGTTTCTTGATGAATTCATCGAAAATACCATTTTCATTTTCCTCTGTATTTGTCTTGAATTTTGAATTGTAAAGCGAATGCCTGCAATGCTCGCTCCACATCTGCGCGAGAACTTCAAGCTCGACATTTGTCAGGGAGCCTTTCTTGTTCTGTCCGCGCGTATTTCTTTCGCTCAGGGAATACTCTTTTATCGCAAGCATGTAGTCTTTTGCAAGCGCCAGAGTTCCTCCGCGCTCTTTTTTTGGATTTCGCGCTAAATCAATATCTAGCGTGCCTTCTTTACCGGTTCTGCAAAGCTCTTCATACGGCATATCTGCCAAATCGATCATATGCATATTTGGCCGCGGCGGAAGAATTACGGGATGTATTTTTTTCTCAAACCCGCCCTTTTCTTCAAACGTTTTTCTTTTCTCTATTGTGATTTCGTGAATCAGGGGGTTTGATGCGACGCGCATAAGCTGGTCATTTATTAATTTATCTGATTCGTCATATTCTCCGCTTATATAGAAAACATTTGATGTGAAAACATCGATACCTTTGAGGCGGTGAAAATCAAGGTCTTTTTTCAGGACGCGCGAAGCATTGTCAGTAACGCCTGGTTTGAAGTCAACTCTCAGTACAAAATCCCAAATTTCCTGCGGATCAACGGGTTCGTTTATCAAAGCCTTTTGCGTTACTTCGTGATGCACTAATCCTGACGCCTTTTTTAGCTGGTCGCTGTCAAGTTCGGGGCCATATAATGTATATATTTGAGAACTGGAAACTTTTGCATCTTTTATTCCGATTTCGTGAAGTTCCTGCTCAAGGTCTGAAACAATTTCGGTTTCGCGTGCAGCCGCGGGTTCATAATCTTCATGGAGAACTCTGGAGAAAACTTCAATTGTGTTGATTGCTTTTGATTCAGACATCAATCGCGCCTCTAATTCACTACTGTTGATTACTGATAATTCAAAGCTTTTAAACGTTAGCGATATATATTCAATTAGACTTTTATGGCTCCAAAAAATTCCGGAATCGATTATTCTTCTTTTGTAGATTATGCCGCATTGGATCCTGTAAAACGAATGGCATTAGAACTTTTCGGGCCAACGCTAGCGTATCCTGAACAGCGACTTGGCATAAAAATTGTTCCGCAAACATTAGGTGCAACCGCTATAGCATTCGATACGCGTAAAATGAAGAATCCCAACAACATTCTAGTTGGAAATATCGAAGGCCTCGGAACTAAAAATAAGATCCCGGAGAATATGTACAAACAAGTTATTTTTGATAAAACAAAAATTGCTAATGAATTTGAAATACGGGATGCTTTTAGGAAAATTGGTATGGATACGTCCGCAATGTCTGTCAATGATGCTAATGGCATTGGTGCAGATGTTTTTGCATATCTTGACATGATTAGCGTAGGAAATTCAAGTTATCTTTCGGATAATGAAAAAATCCGTTGCTTGCTTCAGGGATATAGAGATGCTGCAGATGAAAATGGCTTTTCAATACCGCAGGGTGAGACCCCTGAATTAAAGGGTATTGTTGAAGCAGATACAGTTGATCTTGCAGGTGCAAGTTTCGGCGTGGTGGATGCCGATAGACTTATAACTGGATACAATATAAAAGAAGGAGATATAATATTTACATTAGAAAGTTCTGGTATACATGCAAACGGCGTCAGCAAGGCAAGAAAAATATGTGAGATGACAAAAGATGGATATTTCACAGAAACAGAAGATGGCTCAACTATTGGAGAGAAGCTACTTAATCCAACAATAATCTATCAGAGGTCTGTCCGCGAAATGCAAGCTAGGGAAATAGAACTTCATTTTCTTCAGCCGATAACAGGACATGCATGGGAGAAAATAGCAAGAACTAAACTGCCGTATGATTATGAGATACATCATGTTCCAAATTCTGCAGATACAGAAGCTATGGGTGTGTTTAACGAATTGGTAATGCTCGGAAAAGCATATAATAAGACAGTTTCACCAAGCGAAAGATTTAATCTGACCAATAGAGAGAATTATTATGTTTGGAACTGGGGCGCCGGATTAGTGGCTATTGCACCAAAAGAATCTCGTGAAGACATAATTCAATCCGGAGAGAAATATGACACTAAGGTTATTGAACTGGGAATAGTCAAAAAAGGTGAGCGGCGCGTAATCATGCCATTTAAAGAATGTGGGCAAAAAGTTGTTTATAAGCCATAATTCCGAAATCTGTTTTGTTTCCAAAATTTAATTATCTGAAGTCTATTTATTTTTTTGTATATTTTTCTTCTCCAAAAATCCTACAATCTCCTTCACCAATTCCTCAACCCCCTTCACATTCGCATCAAGGACCAAATCAAAAACATCCAAGTCGCGTCCAAGCGTGTAGCCATACATTTTTTTGTAAAGCGCGACATTCTCTTTATCGCGCGTCCTCACCAGTTCCAGCGCCTCAGTATACGGAATTCCGTCTCTGCCCAAAATGCGTTTCGCGCGCACTTCCCGAGTTACATCAACCCAGATTTTTATTCCAGGTGCGCCAAGCCAGGGGATTGCCCACGAAGTCATTGCAAAGCCGCCTTTTTTTGCCTTTGCAATCATATGTTTATCAAGCCGCTTGTCAAATTCAAAATTCTTTTTTCTTTGCGAAAGGAATTTTATACCATCCGCAGTTTCCCACCAGTCGTTGCCCGTGATTTTGTAGCCCTCTTCTTTTGCCATTTCTTTTAGAATGTCGCCGCCGCAGACGTATTTTAGCCCGTATTTTGAGGCGATGGCGCGTGCCAAACTCGATTTTCCGGAGCCGGCCATTCCTGAGAAAATTATTGCCTGTGTTTTCATCGTATTACCTGAAACTGCAAAATATATATGCGTTTTATACAACTTTGATAAACGCTTATATACATCCTTAACCAATATATATTATGTGCTTAAAAATTAAGCTTAAAACCGCGCTAAATAACGCATTTTCTTTTTCTTCTGATGCCCGAAGAATTTCTGTGATGTTTTCGGTCATAGCCACATCTTGTTTTGCGATATTTTTTTCATTGATATCTTTTTTATCTTACCTTCCAACAAAAACCGTGCCGTTTGTCAATATGGCACAACTAATTCCGAATTATGCTGGCAATTTGTTGCTTATTTCCATTCTTTTTGCATTTGTTATTTCCCTTTCCGCAGTTCTTTCGATTTTGGTTAAAGGCGCATTCATACATAATTATACAATAAGGGATTCAAAAGAAGGGGTTATTAAAAGCATTAATCTACTTGGCGGAAGAATGTTGCCATTGATAAACCTTACAATCGCCATAATTCTTGTTTCGCTTGTGCTTGAGTCCATAATGTTTTTTGGATGGATTTTAAGCGTTTTGTTCTCGCTTGTGGTTTTTTTCGCATATCAGGAAGTCGTAATTGCTGAAAAAGGGGTTGTGGAGTCCATAAGAAATTCTTATTTGCTTTTAAAAGATGGTTGGAAAGAGGTGCTCGTTTCAATTATCGTAATCATACTTATATCTTCAGTAATTGTTGTAGCATTCTTTATTCCATTCATATTCGCTCTTTTTGGAGGAAATCTTCTATTGATCATTATGACTGGAGCAATTTCTGTGGTGGGTCTTTCAATAGCAAATCTTTTTAGCAATGGATTTACAACTGATGTTTATCTTCAGCTGAAAGACAAAAAACCGGAAACGGCTCAAGATAATATCGCAAATGAGAAAAAAACTTCAGCAGTTGTACGAGAAACCAAAAAATCTGCTACAAAAAGAAAAACATCACCGAAGAAAAGACGCAAGAAAAAACGAAAGTAATTTGGTTTTCTAAATTTTTCGGGCGCTTAAAGGATTTAAAGCTTCTTAATCATTAATTCTTAGTTTCTTTTTAGGGAATAAATGGGTAGTGATTTTTAAATGAATCTTTTCAACGGTGGATTTTATGGTTCAAGAAGCGGATATAACACAGATTATCGAATTATTGCACGAGCTTTCATGCGACAGGAAAGTTCCAAGAAACGTGCGCAGCGTAATAGATGACGCCAGAAAAGAATTGGCGCGCACTGAAGAAAATCTTCCGACAAAAATAAATACGACTGTTTCTATGCTTGATGAAATCAGTAATGATCCTAATATTCAGTCATATACTCGAACGCAGATATGGAATTTGGTAAGCATGCTTGAAGCAATCGAATCTGAAGTGGATGTGTAATTGAATTTTTTGCCAAAAATGGTGAAAAATCATTTTCGGCAAGCATTGATGCTACGTAACAAAGATATATAAATTAAAGCGACTAATAATATTCAGCAAGCAATATTGTAATTATTGGTGAAAAATATACCGTCACTATCGTTCCGGATATTTTGAACCGAAGGTTCAAAAGCCTGGAGCGAAACGAAAGGATTTTTTAAATATGCATAAGGTGAAAAATATGGTTGTACGCGGTTTTTTGGAAAGGCTTAAGAAAGAGGAAAATATAAGCGACGATGTGGATTACATTGAAGTGGATAATGCCGATGGCGGGTCGGACGGAAAACACTTGATAAAGATAAGAACCCTTACAGATTTTGCTGATAGTGAATTGATTCAGCAGGACATAAGGCAGAACAACATAATTTTTGTTAAGATAAAGCCGCTCAAGGACAAGGACATGACTGAGTTAAAAAGAGCTGTCGATCGATTGCGAAAAACCTGCATAGCAGTCAACGGCGATATCGCAGGAGTTGATGAGGATTTTCTTGTTATAACTCCGGAATCGGTTAAGATACATCGCGGTTAAATTTAACCGCGGATTTTTTTCTTTTTAGCGCGAGCTTTGCGAAAATTTAAACCGAATTACGAAAACATGAATCTGATTTTGAAGTGCCGAAAAAGAAAAGTATTTATATGGTGGATAACAATACTAAAGAGGTAATCTGCATGACAGAAAAAATAGAAAAATTTAAAACCTCTAATGGGTTTGTAATTATTGATACTGATCCGAATTCAGGCATTAAACGGCCTTGGATGAAGATGGAGTATGAAAACAAAGTTGGAAAATATCAGGGGTCCGAAAATGTTACTTATCCCGGTATTGGAGAATCTATGGGGATCCATCCCGTGGGTATGGGAGACTCGAAAGTTGTAATCGATTTAATACATGCGAAAGTTTATGAAGGACCTGGACTTCCAAGAGAAATACTGCGTGAGCGAGATCCAAAGAAAAAATTAGCGTACGTGGAAAAACATTACAAAGAAGCACCCGTTGTTGATAAATAAATATTTTCTTAAATGGCGCGCTTCGATTCAATGCCAATCGAGTCCAGCAATAGCAGGTTCCTCTCGAAATGTGTTGTGGCGAATCGCACGCGAAAAAATATCCTCAACTTCGCAGAATATAAAATTCCAAATCCTATTCTGAGTATGTGCTATTTTGTCATAATCCGCGGCCCTGCAGGCGTTGGAAAAACTGCTGTCGCGAAAAAACTGGCTGCGCGCCTTGGCGGAACATACATTTCTTTTGACAAAATCATGCGCGAAAATAACCTTGACAAAATCGAAGGAACGTGTATAAAAGCACGTAATTTCATAAAAGCCAACGAAATTGCGATACCCGAGGCACTTAAAAATCTCAAAAACGGTAAAATCGTTGTTTTTGACGGATGTTTTTATCATAAATCGCAGGCAGAACATCTCATCAAAAACATTCCTTTTAATAATTACACATTTACATTAAAGGCTACACTGAATGAATGCATTTTACGAGACAAAAAAAGAAGCAATAAAGCCCAAATCGGCGAAAAACGCGTACGCGAAGTTTATTTTTTGGTTTCGCGCATCGATTATGGGGTTGCAATGAACACTGCGAAAAAGGCTCCGGAAGAAATTGCAACCGAATGCATCTTTCGAATGCCTAAAATTCGGTAGATTTTGTGCAAATTAAACGAAAGCTTTAAATCATATCGTTTTGCTTCGCTAAAACTCGAAGCTTTAAAGCAAAGCTTTAAATACTTTAACACACTTAAAAAATAGGTGCTCTAGAACGGATAGCGTGATGTTCTAAACGAGTTTTACATTGAATTGCATTTTTGGTGCAATTCAGAAGCTATCGGCGCGAAACCGCAGCTGATTATTTACTTTGAATATTTGAGCTCATGTTATGCATGGAGCGAAAATTACAAAGGCTTGAAAATCAGTAATGATTTTCATGACAGTTGATATTTTTCCGTAATTGGAAAATATGCAAAACGGATTATGTTCGTTTTGCCGTAAAAGTCGAGCCGAAAGGAGACACGCATTTTTCGAACTTGTCGCAAGCACTTTCTGCGTTGAGACGGGCAATTTATTTCTTGGCACTATCGTGCCAAGCTTTTGAGGCAACCAAACCTCAAATGCCCAATAACCTTTGAAATTCATTGGTTAAAAGAAGGCGAAACTCTTGATATATAACTCTTCTGCCTAATCCTTCTAAAGTTTTCGTTATCGAAAAATTTAGTTGCGATTATTTTCAAGTACACTATAGCGGACTTGAAAAGTTTGTAATTTCTTTTTTGAAATTATGAATGGTATTAATTCCGGTTGATCCTGCCGGAGATCACCGCTATTAGAGTTCCACTAACCCATGCGAGTTCCTGGGTAAAACCAGAGCGAACGGCTGAGTAACACGTAGTTAACATCCCTTTAGGTGGCGAATAACCTTGGGAAACTGAGATGAATACGCCATAGTCAATTATGCCTGGAACGGTTTATTGACGAAAGCTTCGGCGCCTAAAGATTGGACTGCGGAGGATTAGGTCGATGTTAGGGTAATGACCTGACATGCCAATAATCCTTAGGGGCCATGAAAGTGGTAGCCTCCAGATGGATTCTGAGACACGAATCCAGGCCCTATGGGGCGCAGCAGGGGGGAAAACTCCGCAATGCACGAAAGTGTGACGGGGGAACTCTAAGTGCCAGCACACTGTGTTGGCTTTTCATTAGTCCAAATCGCTAGTGGAATAAGTGGGGGGTAAGACCGTTGCCAGCCGCCGCGGTAATAACGGCTCCACAAGTGGTGATCACGTATATTGGGTCTAAAGCATTCGTAGCCGGTTTGTTAAGTCTTCTGTGAAATCTGATAGAAAACTATCAGGCGTGCAGGAGATACTGGCAAGCTTGGGACCGGGAGGAGCCTGGAGTACTTTTAGGGTAGGGGTAAAATTTCGCAAAGCAAGCTTTGCTGTATTGCAAATTGCTTCGCAATTTACAATCCTGTAATCCTAAAGGGACTACCTGTGGCGAAGGCGCCAGGCTAGAACGGATCCGACGGTGAGGAATGAAAGCGAGGGGAGCAAAGGGGATTAGATTTCGCAACTAGCGTTGCTCATTTATTCGCTAGCGCGACTAAATACCCCCGTAGTCCTCGCTGTAAACGATGCCCGCTTGGTATTGGAAGTTGCTAGACTTCTTCCAGTGCCGTAGGGAAGCCATTGAGCGGGCCACCTGGGAAGTACAGTCGCAAGGCTGAAACTTAAAGGAATTGGCGGGGGAGCACACAAGGGGTGCGGTCTGCGGTTCAATTGGACTCAACGCCGGGAACCTCACCAGGGGTGACAGCAGTATGATGGTCAGTCTGAAGGGCTTACCTGACGCGCTGAGAGGTATTGCATGGCCGTCGTCAGCTCGTGCCGCGAGAGCTTTTACTAAGCCTTTTTTTGAGTTTCTAAGAAACTCAAAAAGCTTGGAAATTCGCAAGAATTTCCATGATCTTAAGAAAGGCTCCGGTAAAGGTGTCCTGTTAACAGGTCGTGGTGCAGCAAAAATGACATCACCATGGAAGCTTCAACACCCAAAATAGTGTATATCAAGAAAAATAAAAAATAAGCAAGAGAGTAAACGCGTATACCTAATAAGGGTTTGGATTAATTATCGAAGCTTTTAACTTGACAGATAGTCAGGTAACGAGCGAGACCCACGCCGTATGTTGCCAACTGTTTCTTCGGAAGCGGCGCACTCATGCGGGACTGCCCGTGCTAAATGGGAGGAAGGAGTGGTCAACGGTAGGTCAGTATGGTCCGAATCCCCTGGGCTACACGCGGGCGCCAATGGCAAGGACAATAGGATGCAACTCCGAAAGGAGGAGCTAATCCCTGAACCCTTGTCTCAGTACAGATTGAGGGTTGCAACTCACCCTCATGACGCCGGAATCCCTAGTAGGCGAATGTTAGCATCTTTCGTCGAATACGTCCCCGCTCCTTGCACACACCGCCCATCAAACCATTTGAATCGAGTTTGGATGATGCCCTGCCCTGTGGTAGGTTAGAATCCGAATTTGGTAAGAAGGGTTAAGTTGTAACAAGGTAGCCCTACCGGAAGGTGGGGCTGGATCACCTCCAAGCCGTCTGACAAATAATTGTCAGACACAGAGTTATCAGTCGCTTTTTTGAGTTCGTAAGAACTCAAAAAGCTTGAAAATTCGCAAGGATTTTCATGACACGCGACTAATCAAGAGTTTCGCCTCTTTCAAATTCGCAAGAATTTGAAAGGCTTGAAAATCTTCGGATTTTTAAGATCTCAACTAAAAATGGATTTCAAAGAAAATAACGGGCTCTTAGATCAGCTGGTAGATCGCTGCCCTTGCACAGCCCAGCGCAAATTATCGATGCGGCTCGCGAAAGGCAGAGGCCGCGCGTTCGAATCGCGCAGAGTCCATTTTTTGTTTGCATTCGCCAAAAGTATTGGCAAAACAAAAAAGCCGAGAGCAACGCGGTTCATAGTTCATAAGTCGTTGCGAACGGATTTTTCGCCATTAAGTAACGTATTTGACGAAAACCGTATTGAGTTAGCAAAGATGATTTTATGGCTACCTTTAGAGGCATTGGATGTACTGTGGAGGAAGTAGAGAATTTGTTTAATATAACATACGTATGTGCTACTGGCCACAAAACAGTATTTGAAATGCCTAGAGAATACATAAACAATAATCACAGTTATGGCATTCATGATTGTCCAGGAAAATGTGGCGAACAAGTTAACTTGCATAAGGATAATAACTCAATTATTGCGGAACCTTGTAAGGATCAAGAATCGTTAAGATTTCGCGGTATGAACTATAATTGATTTTATATTTATCATTTTCCAGCGCGTCAAAACGCGGAAAATGTTATCGGCTGTTCCTGATTTTTTCGGGAATGGTGAAGAGGGTTTCTAGCGCGAAACGCGCCGGAAATTCGCATGATTCAGCATAGGACCTAGTAAATTAGTCATGAAAATTAAATTCATTCGAAAGAATTAAATTTTTCAAGATTAAGGAATTTGTATGTATGCACCAAGCCACGTAGTGGATGACTTGGCTCAAGAACCGATGAAGGGCGCAACAAGTTGCGATAAGCCGTGTGTAGGCGCAAGTAGCCTTTGATGCACGGATTCCTGAATCAGATTATCTGGCCGAAAGGCACTCGGAAACGAGAGGGAACGCTGGAAATTGAATCATCTTAGTACCGGCAGGAAAAGAAATCAATTGAGATGCTGTTAGTAAGGGCGACCGAAAGCAGCACAGGCCAAGCCGAATCTTCTGCAGAAATGCAGTCGAGATGTAGCCTAGGCGACATTACCTTCGTACAATAGCTGAAGTGGGCTGGAAAGCCTCTGCCAAAGAGAGTGAAAGCCTCGTAAGCGAAATTGTGAAAGGTATAGCCTAGAAAGAGTAGTGTAAGTTGAGATTCTTGCATGAAGACGGGGGTCAGATGCCTCCAAGCCTAAACATAACTTGAGTCCGATAGAGAACTTAGTACGGCGACGGAAAGTTGAAAAGCAGCCGTAACAGGCGCTGAAAAGAGTCTGAAACTATGTGGTAATAGTCTGTCATGGCATGAAAGTTCGCAAGAACAGTGTCATGGCGTGCGTTTCGAAAAAAGAGGTAGGGAGTGTATTTAAGTGGCAAGGTTAACTCAAAGAGGGAGCCTAAGGGAAACCAAATGTCCGCAACCCGCAAGGGCGAGGGGCGTCGTGTGAAAGCGCGAGAAGTCACTTGAGTATGACCTGAATCTGGACGATCTATTCCAGGGCAGAATGAAGCACTTCGAAAGGAGTGTGGAGGTTCGAATCCGGTTGTGGAAACCCTTCGGGTGACCTTGGAATAGGGGTGAAAAGCCAATCGAGTCCAGAAATAGCAGGTTCCTCTCGAAATGGGCCATAGCCCAGCCTGGAGCGAGGAAGATGCTTGTGTAGAGCTACTGATTAGGGGTTTAGGTTCCGAAAGGGATCGACTCCTTGTCAAACTCCGAAGCGAGTATCACTGTAGACCTCCGGAGTGAGTGTATTTGGGTAAGCTAAATATGCTAGAGGGAAACAACCCTGACGAAAGTTAAGGCCCTAAAATATATGCTAAGTGTGACTAAGGTTGTTCTGGTTCTCAGACAGTAGGGATGTAGGCTTAGAAGCAGCCACCATCTAAGCAACGCGTAACAGCGGACCTACCGAGAATCAGGGCGCCGTAAATGGACGGGGCTCAAGCATATTGCCGACACTTTCGCATACTCTTCGTTAGAGAGTACATGGGTAGAGAGGCGTAGTGCGTGGGTAGAAGTAGGGCTGTAAGGTCCTATGGACCGCGCAATAATGAGAATCCTACCAGTAGTAATAGTAAAAAGTAGAGCGAACATCTCTACCGCCGTAAGGGCCAGGGTTTCTTGGCAATGTTCGTCAGCCAAGAGTTAGCCGATCCTAACGCAAACCCTAACTGGAGTTTGCGGAAAGGGAAGCAGGTAAATATTCCTGCGCTATAGATATACATGTGGCAACACTAGATTGATTTCTGACACTTTGAGATAAGTTGACATGAACCATCGTTCACGTTAAGGTATGAAGTCCGGGAAGGAGCGTAATGCTGAGAACCGGATGAAGTGCTGAAGGTCTGCTGTATGGTGGATTCGACCGAATCTTGGAGTCCATGAAAAGGGAATCAACCGGATTATCTATAATCGTACCGAGAACCATCACTGGTGTCCCTCGGTTAATAACCAACGGTGCTTCGGGACAAATCCAACTTAAGGAACTCGGCAAATTAGCCCCGTACGTTCGCAAGAAGGGGTGTCCATTGCCATGTCCTTGAGACATGATCAGTGGATCTCAGTAATAAGGGGGTTCCGACTGTTTAACAAAAACATAACTGGTTGCTAAGCCGAAAGGCCTTGTATAACCGGTGACTCTTGCCCACTACTGGTATCTGAAACTCCGGTTCAACGGAGCTAAAGACCAGCCAAGGGCGGTCGTAACTATGACGATCTTAAGGTAGCGTAATCCCTTGTCGATTAATTGTCGACCCGCATGAAAAGAGGCACGAGATCCCCACTGTCTTAAGTTGGAACCCGGTGAACCTGACGTTTTGGTGCATAGTCCAAAGACTTCCAACGGGAAGCGAAGACCCCGTGGAGCTTCACTGCAGTCTGTGATTGATGCACGTTTCTGGATGTATAGCGTAAGTGGGAGGCGCCGAAGTTTGTCCTGCGGGACAGATGGAGCCGACGATGTAACACCACTCATTTGGAGATTTGCGTCTTACCCGAAAGGGGACATTTATAGATAGGCAGTTTGGCTGGGGCGGCACACTCCTAACAACTTATCAGGAGTGACCTATGGTGTCCTCAGGCGGAACGGAAACCCGCCGTAGAGTTCAAAAGCAAAAGGACGCCTGATAGGATTCTGAACAACGAGGAATCCTGCCACGAAAGTGTGGTTTAGCGAACCCTTGTGTCCCTCCATCTGAGGGCCAAGGATGACAGAAAAGCTACCCCGGGGATAACTGAGTCGTCTCCTGCGAGAGTTCATTGGCAAATGTGGAAGAAATTCTACATAGCTGATCTCTTGTATTTACAAACCTGAAAAGGTTTGGAAAGCTTGAAATTGCATCGCAATTTCAAGATATGACTCTGGTCTTCCCTTATTTCTCTGTTTTCGCAAAATGCGTAACGTTGAAGTTTGAGGACAAATAAACAGATAAATACATACAACAGATATAGATGCAATTTCATGCCGAAAGGCTTTTGAAATGCCTAATAATCCGGCAAGGATTTTGAGGAACTAAAGGAGTCCTCAAATCATGCCGCTTTCGCGGCAAGCTTTTGGGCGTAACCCAAAAAGCCTAGAGCAAGCAAAGCTTGCGAAAGGATTTTTAGGATTAAGCATCTTCAGATAGATCGACCAGGAGGCTTGCTACTTCGCTGTCGGCTCTTCCTAACCTGGCTGTGCATAAGCAGCCAAGGGTGCGGGTGTTCACCGATTAAAAGGGATCGTGAGCTGGGTTCAATACGTCGCGAGACAGTATGGTTGCTATCTGTTGGAAGTGTTTGCATCTGAGGGCAAGGTCCGGAGAGTACGAAAGGAACTCCAGGCCGTAGCCAATAGTGAATCAGTGATCCGACAGGGTCTCTGAATAGCCACGCTATTCTGGATAAGAGCTGAAAGCATATTTGCGTTTTCGCAAATATCACTGAGCGCAAGCTTAAGTTGATATTTGCGTAGGGTACATGCCCTGCGCGAAGCTGATCTAAGCTCGAAGCCACGCCCAAAAAGAGATGCAATTGGCTCCCGTAGAAGACGGGTTCGATAGACTGGAGGTGTAAGTGGAGCAATCCATTCAGCCAACCAGCACTAACCGCCATAAAAATGCATACATACAAACTTAGATATCTTGAAGATTGTAGAATTGATTACTTGATTAATTACTAGGTCCTATGTGATTATTATTTTATAATTCTTTTGTGATATTTCAATATTCTTTTTTAGTGTTCAAAAAATAGATCTTATTTATTAGGTATTGATTTTTCTTTACCGAGAAAATAAATTGTTCCCAATGCAGCCAATGCGTTCATTGTCGATAAAGCTGCGTACGTATTTCCACTATCCGGAAGCGGATCCATATCTTGTAGTAGTTTTGAAAATTCTTGTCCGGCAAATCCTGCGGTAATTAATATGCTTGGAACGGATATTGCGGGGTGGAATAGTAATTGTGCAGAATCTTCAGGAAGCATTCTATTTTGATGACTAACATACGATCCTAATTCTCCTGATTTTTCAACATATCAACATACTTAGGCTAATTCATCTTATCATCCTTGTCAATAGTCTAAACTCTTTCAGTTATATTTTTTATTTTCCATCACATAAAGCCTTAATGCGCTTTATCAGCTGTGCGCGCATCCTAAGCGTAGCTTGTGTGGGCGGTTTTACTTTCATGCCTCGCATTTTTATCATTTTCATGCCATTCACCTCTAGTTACTATAAAGTAATTACTATTGTTCCTAAATGTTTAAATATGTTTCTATACGTCAATTGTCGAATAAAGGTCATTTTAAAGAATGGTTTGTTATAACGCCAGTTTAATAGATTCATTGTTGTTCTAAATGTAAAATTTGAAATAAAGAAAATTCTGTTCAAATAGCATTTGCGTATGTTGGTGATTTCGATAACTTTGGCACCAGTTCACGGAATTTGGAACTTCTTCTATGTTTTTGAAACGTTAGAAAAATGTGCGACAAAAATAGTATAAAACTATATAACCTTTAAGGCGTCAATAAGTGCATGCTTTATGACCTCATAGTTATTGGCGGCGGTCCGGCAGGAATGACAGCTGCGCTTTACGCGCGAAGATACGATCTCAAGGTGCTCGTTCTTTACGAAAAGCTTGGCGGGCACACTGCAGATGCGCACAACGTAGAGAATTATCCCGGAATTCTTGCCATTTCCGGAATGAATTTGGCTGCGAAATTCAAAGAGCATGCTGAGAAATTCAAAGCCGAAATAAAGCAGGAAAAAGTTGAGCGCATTGAAAAAGCGACTCACGGCTTTCATGTTACTACGTACAATCACACACATACAGGGAAAACCATTTTGATAGCAACAGGAACAGAAACAAAGAGCCTTGAAATAAAGGGAGAGAAAGAGTTTTCAGGCCGCGGAGTATCTTTTTGTGCGACTTGCGACGGGCCGCTTTTCAAAAACAAAACCGTTGCTGTAGTCGGTGGCGGGGATTCTGCGGCGTCTGCGGCGTTGTATCTTTCTGACATTACAAAAAAAGTCTATCTCATTCATCGGCGCGAGGAATTCAGGGCAGAGCCGATGCAGGTTAAGCATATTAAAAAAAGCAAGAATATCGAATGCGTTCTCAATTCAGTTATTCAGGAAATAAAAGGAGCAAAGCTAGTTTCTTCGGCAATAATTTCCGACGTGAATACAAACAAGACGAAAGAAATCGCGCTTGATGGCGTTTTCATTGAAATCGGGGCAATGCCGACAAGCGTTCTTGTGCAGGGTATCGGAGTGAAATTCGATAATATTGGATTCATTATTGTTGATGCCGCGCAGTCAACCAACGTATCAGGAGTTTATGCGGCAGGCGATATAACAACCGGCTCGAATAAATTTATGCAAATTGTGACTGCTGCTGCGGAAGGTGCGGTTGCGGCGAGTTCCATATACAAATATGTGAGGCAGAATGAAAAAGAAGGAAAAAACCATCACGAAGCGCAATGGGCGAAGGAGAAAAAATAATATGAACAAGGGAGATAAATATCGTGGAGGTGAAATGTATGGCATTAAAAATTGACGCTAATCTGTGTATTGGATGCGGTTTATGCATAACGATTTGTCCTGATGCTTTTGAGCTAAAAGACGATGGAAAGGCGCATGTCGTAAACGAAAACGGGTGCAAGAAATGCAACTGCGACGAGGCTATTGAGAAGTGTCCGGTAATCGCGATATCGCGATAATGGGAAGTGAGTACGTTTTGATTATTATGGATACTGAAGAATGTCGCAGCATAAATGATATTATAACTGATATTAAAGAGCATTATTTCAAAGGGCAACCACCGGAGCTATCCATATACCGCCGCAATCTCCGCGGCAGCATATATTTATCTAAAGACGAACTGGATTGGCTGGTTAAAGAGAAAATGATCGAATTGCTTGACTTCAAGGGATACCAAAGGTTAAGATTAACTGAGAAAGGCATGAATGCGCTTAATCCCGAACAGTCCGAACGTTATGGCAGGAAATCCTGAATTGGCGCATATTTGAGGCGATTACAATGGCAGCTAAAACAAAAACCGAAGAAAACTTAATGAAAGCATTTGCCGGCGAAAGCATGGCGCGCAACAAATACAATTTCTTTGCAAATATTGCGCGAAAAGAAGGTTTTGAGCAGGTTGCGGCAATTTTTGACGAGACTGCGGATAATGAAAAAGAGCACGCAAAGAAAATAGCAAAGCTTCTTGCAAACATCATCGGCGACACCAAAAACAACCTGAAAGCAGCAATTGAAGGTGAGAATTACGAGCACACCATAATGTACCCTGAATTCGAGAAGGCGGCGCGCGCAGAAGGAAACCTGGAAGCCGCAGAATTCTTCAAGCATGTTGCGATGGTTGAAGTGGAGCATCACAAAAGATATGACGCGCTTCTAAAAAATCTTGAAACTGGAAAAGTGTTTCAGAAAGACGCGCCAGTCAAATGGAAATGCAGGAACTGCGGATATGTCCATGAAGGACGAGACGCGCTGAAAGTATGCCCCGCGTGCCTGCACCCGCAGAGTTTCCAGGAAGTGAAGGCACAGAATTACTGATGTTGGAAGAAAGGATGGTTATGAACTACGCCGAAGAATCTCTGAAGCTGCACGCACAGAAAAAAGGGAAGATGGAAATCAAAAGTAAAGTTGCGCTGGCAACCAAAGAAGACCTTTCTCTAGCATACACACCGGGTGTTGCGGCAGTCAGCGCGGCAATAGCAAAAGACAAATCAAAAGTTTACGAATACACTTCTAAAGGAAATACAATCGCAATTCTGACAGACGGCTCGCGCGTCCTTGGACTTGGAAATATCGGTCCCGAAGCAGCGCTTCCTGTGATGGAGGGAAAAGCAATTCTTTTCAAGGAATTCGGAGGCGTTGATGCATTTCCGATTTGCCTTGCAACGCAGGACATTGAGGAAATCATCAAAATTGCGCATGCAATAGCGCCTGTTTTTGGCGGGATAAATCTTGAGGATATTGATTCTCCGAAATGCTTTGAGATTGAAGAGCGCCTGAAAAAAGAGTTAGACATTCCGGTTATGCATGACGATCAGCACGGCACAGCAATCGCCATTTTTGCAGGCCTCTTGAATGCGCTCAAGCTAACAAAAAGAAAAATCGAAAGCGCTAAAATCGTAATTCAGGGCGCTGGAGCAGCAGGAAATGCGACTACAAAGCTGCTTGTTCTTGCAGGGGCAAAAAACGTTATTGTTTGCGATTCTCGCGGCGCGATTTACGCAGGCCGGTTTGAAAATATGGATAATTACAAGATTCAGCTTGCCGCAATTACTAACAAAGGCAGGTTTTCGGGAAGCCTTGCCGATGCAGTGAAAGGCGCGGATTTTTTTGTCGGAGTTTCTGCGCCAAACACAGTGACTTTGGAAATGGTTAAATCGATGGCAAAGGACCCGATTATTTTTGCGCTTGCAAATCCGGTTCCGGAAATAACTGCCGAGATTGCAAAAGAGGCAGGCGCTAAAGTTATCGCAACCGGCAGAAGTGACTGTCCGAATCAGATAAACAATGTTCTTTGCTTTCCGGGAATTTTCAGAGGCGCGCTTGATTCGCGGGCAAAAGAGATAACTGAAGAAATGAAGCTGGCTGCGGCGCGCGCAATTGCAGGGCTTGTGTCTGATTCTGAACTGCGCGAGGAATACATAATTCCGTCAGTTCTTGACCGTCGTGTTGCAGCTGCAGTGGCCGATGCGGTGAAAAAAGCCGGTAAATAATACTTACAGGCACCCATTATTTCTGTTAAACTTCGTTTAATTGCCAAAAACAAGCTTTAAAAGCTAAACTCGCTCATTAGATTTATGGACGTACTTGAATTGATACCTACTGAAGAGGAAGTCGGAAAGTGGATAGTATCTTCAGTGAATCATTGTTTTAATGTGGAGTTTTACTTAGAGAAATTGAATATAAACTATCCGTTTATTCAGAGACCGCACGATTTAGAAGGCGAAGGGAATAAGCTTTCATGGCCCGTCATAAAAGGTTTTGCTTTGCAGTATCGCGAACCGAAAGTTGATTTTAATACGTACATACAACCCGCTCTTGAATTGCATCGCAAACAGCATCATCACCGGATGTGGAATGGGGATGAGGTGAATCCAAATGCGACTAAAGCGGACCTGGAACTAGGCGGACTCGATTCTGCCTGTTCGTTGCTTGAACCCCGGGATTACCAGGGCGGAGTGCATGATTACCGGGGTGCTGAAGAAATCGCGAAAAAAAATCCGAAGCAAAAAGTGCCTTATATCTTATGGGCTATTGATAAGATAGAGCATATGGAAAACCCCAATCTTAACGCCATTAAGTCAATTAACAATATTCCAAATACCGGATTAAACCAGCCGATGTATGAAGCAATAGTCAAGAGGACAAATGAAGCTGTTGAAATGCTGAGGTCCGAACACGGATATGTGTTGAATATATAACTAACTACGCCGGGGTAATACAAAATATATTTATTTAAATAGTTTTCTCTGCAAATAATTTCATGGCATTTTACAAACCAATTCTTACTATTCAAGAAGATAAACTGGGCGCACCAAAACATGCAATAGTTTATATCGACACAAAAGTGTCCGAGATATTTGATAGAAGGATACACGGCGCCATAGAAGAACACGTATATAATGTCTATCGAAAAAACAAAGATCGCTTCAAAACACTCGGACAGTATAATATTGATATTCTTTGGGCGGATGGAAAAGAACCTATGCTCGACATATGGGTTATGGATAAAATTAAAGACTGGGGTGCAGAACAGATCGATTCCGGAGCTCTTGTTGAAGCAGAGTATACATTTAGGAATTTTAAACAGGATAAAAAGAGCGGCATAGGTGCTGGACTGGGCATGATGGTATTGGCCAAAGAAGAACTTCAGAGAAGAATAATTGAACAACAACTCGGAGAAGGCAGTTCGATAAATGAGATATTATACAAATACATTCATAACGATAGGCCTTCATTAGATTTTGGTCCGGGATTCGATTTTACTCCGCAAAAAGAATTTTATTTGTAACAATTCTTTGTTATTTTTCCTTTTAAGCGCCTTTAAATATTTTCCCGACGTTCTTTTAGTATGGTTATCGATTTTGAAACTCATCTCGCTCCGCTTCGCTCGCTTGAAGCTTTTGAGGGTTCTAAACCTCAAAAAGAAATTAAACTCGCGCTTGATGCGCACAAGCCAAAACGCGTTCTCATACAGGCACCGGAAGGCCTGAAAACCCGGATGCAGGAGATTGCGAAAGCTATTGATGCGCGCAAAATCGAAACAGTCATCTGGATAGAGCCCTGTTTTGGTGCATGCGACATTCCAGATTATGCGGCAAAGGCTTTCGGCTGCGATTTAATAATTCACATAGGACACGCTCCGATGGGCGTCAAAAGTGAAGTGCCTGTCGCATATATTGAATATTCGATGAATGCGGATTTCGAAAAAATCCTTCTTAAAAACGCTTCAGCGCTTTCGAAATACAAGTCAATCGGCATCATTACAACAGTCCAATATGTTGGAGATATCGAAAAAGCAAAAGAATTTCTTGAAAAAAGCGGCAAAGAAGTTTTTGTCGGAAAGTCAAAGTCTCTGAAATACGCCGGACAGGTTTTGGGATGCGATGTGGCTGCGGCGCAATCCGTTGAAAAAGACGTTAATGCGTTTGTATTTCTTGGCTCCGGAAGATTTCATGCTCTTGGCGTGCTGAAAAAAACAAAAAAGCCAGTGCTTATCGTAGATGTCGAAAGCGGCGCGATTATCGACATATCATCCGAGCGGGCGCTGATTGAAAAAAAGCGCATCCTTCTTAACATAAAATTCAGGGAAGCGAAAAAAGCAGGGCTTCTTCTGTCATCGAAAAAAGGGCAGCATAGCGGAAAAGATATATTCGCTCTAAAGGAGAAAATTGAAGCGCTTGGCAAAACTGTAGATATTATCGCAGCGGATTATGTTTCGCCGGAAAAAATACTTGGCATGAAATTCGACATTCTTGTAAACTGCGCATGCTCGCGCATTGAGGATGACCTGGTTTTTAAAGAGCCTGTGATAAATGCTGATGAGATTGAATTTTGATTAATTAAAATTTTGCTTCAATACTATTAAAAGGGATTTATATATTTCTAGCGACAACTAAAAACGGATTCAGGGTCCGTAGCTCAGTTAGGATAGAGCGAATGGCTTCGACGTGCGCGCAATAGTTATTGACCTTTTGCGCGAATAAAGAAACCATTAGGTCGAGGGTTCAAATCGGTTATTTTTCTTACAAAGAAGAAAAGAAATCGTGAAAATCCCTCCGGACTCGCTTATTTTTTTATCAATATGATGCATTCTCTTTTGTTATATGCTCTTCAATACATATGTCTTGATTGCTATTTATCAAAATCTCAATCAAAGTTGTGTGTGTATATATAAGCTGTTCTTTACAATAGAGCATATGCAAAACTGGCAGGCACTCGCATTAAAAAAACAGACGCAGCTAAGCATATTTTCAAAGAAAGCAGAACCTGTCGCAAATGTTTCTTAAGCAATTCTGTTTTGGTTTTATTTCGCACACGCTAATCTAAATCCGTTTTTTGTCGAACTTTAAAAGTATATAAGCTTTAATGAGCAATATACTTTATGGCAGTTGAAACAATAATTCTAGGCTTGATTGTGTTGCTTGTAGTAATAGCAATATACTATCTTAATCGCATCAATATTCTTTCAAACCGTATAGATAACGCTTGGGCGCAGATAGACGTCCAATTAAAGAAGCGGGCGGATCTTGTGCCAAATCTTATTGAGACCGTTAAGGGCTACATGAAACATGAGAAATCGGTCTTTAAGGAAGTTTCTGATGCCAGAAAGGCCATGATGGGTGCGCAAACTCCCCAGGACAAGGCAAAGGCAGGAAATGTGCTTGCCGGTGCGTTAAAGTCAATTTTCGCGCTTTCTGAAAATTATCCAACACTTAAGGCAAACGAGAATTTCAAAATGCTTCAGGAAGAGCTTTCAGGCATTGAGAACAAGATTGCCTATGCACGGCAATTTTTCAATGATTCTGTTCTTGAATACAACAACCTCGTGACCACAATACCCGGCAGCTACTTTGCATTCGGAAAATCTCCGAAGAAGTTCTTGGAAATTGAGGAAGTGGAAAGAAAACCGGTTAAAGTGGCGTTTTAAATAGTGCTTAAGTACACTTTCAACTAAATGATAGCTCTTTTTCTATGTATGCGCCGATAGCATTCATGCCTTCTCTTACAGTTTGAAAATCGCTGTTGTTCAAAACAAATCGTTGTATC
>JAHILE010000051.1 GCA_018897155.1 Nanoarchaeota archaeon
AATTTCAATCCATTTGCTCCATTGTTTTATGAACTGATAATCAACCGGGCTGAACTCTTTTGCGAATTCAAGCGTTGCAGCAACATAGTTCAGGTATTTCTCATCGCCTTTTTGAGAATATATATAAATGCCGTCATACACTAGGTATGGATTATTACCAATCCTCACCGCTTTTATGCAAGCATCTGATAATGTATCTTCGCACGGGTCCGGCGAAAGATTTGCAAGCCCAAGCGCACTGGAATCTCCTGTCACGGTTACAACAGGCTCTCCGAATGCCTGAAGCTTGATATATTCTATTGTATTATCTAGTGAACCCGTGATATCTTTCGAGTACACGGCACCGCCCACTCCCGCAGCCAATATTCCAAATACTGCCAAAAGAGGCAATACGCCGATTTCTGTTTCAGGCTTTTTTCCCGTAGGATATTGTTGAGCGTTCTCATCGGCAATAAAGTTTCTGAAAAGAGCATCGTGTTTCCTTGAGTCTGACGTAATTGCGGCAAGAACTTTATTCAAATCAGATGTATCGCCGAAGTACGAGTTTGCGATACCTATGTACACTTTATTGAGAGAATTATCAACTGTTTTAGAGAGGCTGCCTGCGGCTTCTTCAATGTATCTACCTACAAGACTGATTCCGTTTTCAACTCCTTTCATACCACCAATCCCCTCACAAACATCATGAAACTCTCGTCGAGTTTCAAGCCATTTCAAGGTTTGTTTTGCGCTGAAGCAGGCCAAACCATTGAAAGTGTTACTATTCGTATACGGTGAACCACTATCAAAGAGTAACGCTACACTATTATTATGTGACGAATGGGTATATAAATGTTAGAAAGAGTGATTTTTAAGGATTTTCTGCTAAAATTGGAGAAATACGGCAGGGGATAAAGAAAAAATAAGGCAAATGATAAATTATATATTTTTCAGCCGTCATTCAAGCATAGGATGTTCCTTTAGCTTCGGATTATATTCTACACTTATGTTGATTTAGAGGATTTGCTTTTGCAATATGAAATAATATTCATTTCGCATTATTTCCCATTTTGCCGGCAATGATTGTTATCCCGCCCATGTACGGCACAAGAACATCCGGCACTTTAATTGTCCCGTCTTTCTGCTGGTAATTCTCGATTATTGCGACCATCGCCCTTGAAGTGGCGATCGCAGTAGAATTCAAAGTATGCACAAGTTCTGGTTTGTCTGATGTTGATTTTCGAAAGCGCACAGCAAGCCGCCTTGACTGGAAATCAGTGCAGTTGGAACATGAAACAACTTCGCGGTATGCGTTCTGCGACGGCATCCACGCCTCTATGTCGTATTTTTTCGAGGCGACAACGCCCATGTCGCCGACGCATATATTGACCACATGATACGGAATTTTTAGCTGCTGAAATATCTCTTCTGCAATTTTCAGCAACTCGTCATGGATTTTCCACGAATCTTTCGGCTCGGAAAATACGAACATCTCGACCTTGTTGAACTGGTGCACACGGAAAATTCCTTTTGTGTCTTTTCCGTGCGAACCCGCTTCCTTCCTGAAACAGGGGCTTACGCCCGCATATTTCAGCGGAAGGTCTTTTGCATCAAGAATCTCGTTCATGTGCATAGGGCCGATCGCATGCTCTGAAGTCGCAATTAAGTAAAGGTCTTCGCCTTCGATTTTATACATCACTTTCTCAAAGTCGGACATATCGGTTACGCATTCATACGGCTTTCTCTGAATCATGTACGGCGGCTCTACAAGTGTAAAGCCTTTTTTTGCGAGTATTTCGAGTGCGAATCTAATCAATGCATAATCAATGAGCACAAGCTCGTTTTTGAGGTAATAAAAGCGAGAGCCGGAAACATTTGCCGCGCGCTCCAAATCCGCAATGTCGAGTTTTTCAATTATGTCAACATGGCTTTTCAGCGGAAAATCGAATTTCGGGATTGTGCCCCATTTCTTTATTTCGACATTTTCGGTATCGTCTTTACCGGCAGGAACCGTTTCGTGAAGAATGTTCGGAAATTTCATCAGAGCCGTGCGAATCCCTTCTTCCTCTTTTGCGATTTCGGAATCAAATTCCCTGATTTTGTCCGAGAGCTTTTTCATTTTTTCGATGATTACATTGGCGTCCTTTTTTTCCTTTTTCAATTTAGCGACTTCCTCCGCAAGCTTGTTTCGCTCGCATTTTGCATCGTCTGCTTCTTTTGAAAGCGTGCGCCAGACTTTGTCCTGCGTGATGACTTCATCAACAAGAGGAATCATTTCTTTTGCGCCTCTTTTTTTCAGGTCGCTTATGATAACATGCGGCGTCTCGCGGAACAATTTTATGTCAAGCATATCATTACTTAGAAATTCAAGAGATTTAAAGGTTTATGAAAGGAAAAACCGCCATTGATTGGATTTAACTCGGCGGGTTTATGAAGTTCTGCGTTAGCAGAATTTGGGCGAGCCGCAGCGAGCCATAAAACTGCATGTTATATTCTCCGAACGAAGTAAGGACGAGGAGCGAAGCGACGAAGAAGTCAACGGTGGGGGCTCATTAAACGAAATACCTTTCTGCCAGAATTATGGCTTCTTGCGTCTTTTTATCAATCTCTTCCATATTTAGTTTGCCCTGAACTATTTTCAAGATTTCTTCTGCTCTACCCTTTTTTGAAGAAAAGCTTGAGACTGACAAATTATAAACGTTCGTTCCAGCAGGAAATTTATCGATTTGAATTACGGTTGTATCACCCACAATTTGGTATTTCATTGCACCTACGGGGGTGCTACGTTGTGCCATTAGGGGATAAAAAGCGTACTTTTCGCGCGCATTCCGCGTACCAACATCATCAGAAACCAAAGGCAAAAATATATCCCTTCAGATAGTACAAAATCGCATTTATCAGCATAACGTAACTTACCAGCGCGACTACCGCAACTGCAAGGCTTCTTTTCCAATCAGGAATCCAGAATTTGCCAAGCGCAATTCCGATAAAAAACCCGATGATGTGCGAAACAAAGGCAGTATTGCTCACAACGCCCTGTGAGATTGCAACAACGTTATAGATAAAATACATGAGCGCAGAGACGCCGACAGGAGCTAATAGCAGCAATGAAAAACGCATCGGCTTTGTAAGCATTGCAAGCGCAGCAAGCGTGAAAATCGCAGCTGATGCCCCGAGCATTCCCGCGCCGGGATAAACCGGAATGCTTAAGAGAAAAGACAGAATGCCTCCTGCAAAAAACGCAAATAAGAGCTTTTGCGCGCCTAAATCGCGCTCCGCAAATCCGCCAAAAATGTAGAGAAACAGCATATTTCCCGCAAGATGGGTGATGCTTGCATGAGCAAAAATTGCAGTTATCAAAAGAAGGTAATTTTTTGAAAGAAGCGCGGAATAGCTGAATGCAAGATCCGCTCCGTAGAACCATGAATATATGCTGGCAGCTATTGAAGCCAGTATGAGTGTGTTCGTTATTCTGCCCATATTCCGTATATCTCCGGCAATACATATATAGATTTGGTAGCCTGATAACGCCTTTTTATAGATTAGCGCCAAATGTTAGGCATATTTATGTGATGATATGGCGCTAACAGAGTTTTTCAACATCATTTTCGCACCCTTTATGGCACAAGGTCCTATGTTTGCGATATCTATTGTCTCCCTCATGATTTCATTCACATTTTCAGCCCTTTATTTAGTCTTTGTAGACCAGCAAAAAATGAAGCGGATAAAGGCAGAAATCAAGGAATCACAGGAAAAAATGAAAAAAGCCCAGAAAGAGCACAATGACAAAGAAATAAAAAGCTTGTTTTCAAACAGTATGAAGCTCCAGAACGAAATGATGAAGCTCACCTTAAAGCCGATTATAGTTTCAATGCTTTTGTTTTTCATCGTAATCCCGTGGATGTACGCGAATTATGGTGATGTAAGCGCAAAAATCGTTGACGGAAAAGGCATACTTGTTTACGGCGCATTGAGTGAAAATATAAGCGCCACAAACAGCACATTTAGATTTTCCGGCAACACAGACAGCAAGATATATGATATCGGCAACAAATTCGAGTTTGCAGGCAAGACGTGGAACACGTCATACCAGTCCGATGCGCGCGGATATTTCGAAAAGCTGCGCAATGTCCCTGTTTACGGCATGCTGACGCTTGAAAATGCGCGCTTCAAACTGCCGTTTCGTTTCCCGGGAATCGGCGACAATGTCGGATGGCTCGGATTATACATCATAATTTCAATACCTTCCACAATGCTATTCAGGAAGATTTTAGGAGTGGATTAAAAAATGGTACAATTAAGTAGCATTGAAATAATGGTGCTTACTTTTGAATTAATGAAGAAAGGATATGGCTTCAGAGAAACTGGAAATAAAACCTACGAAATATTTGATGGCAAAGGGGCTCTTGGGCACGTAAATATGGCAAGCAATGAATTATTATTTGATGGGTTCAATAGCTTTGGTGACAAAAATTTTGCAGATATTGTCAAAAAATATCTTCCAAAAGAATATATTTTAAAGATTATTCCAGAACATCTTATTTAAGACGTAATTCGATGTGATACTATGACATCCCCAAGAAACAATACAAAATCGGCAATATGGAAGAAAATTCGCGTTCCTTCAGGCGTTTCACGATTGCACATAAAGCGCAAAAAGGTAAATGCGGCGCACTGCGCAGTATGCAAAACAGAGCTTTCCGGAGTTCCAAGCAAAAGATCTTATGAGATGCGAAAACTTTCAAAGACCGAAAAGAGGCCCGAGAGAATGTACGGCGGCGTGCTTTGCGGAAACTGCGTAAAGGAGAAACTAAAGGCGTCTATAAGGGCAAAGTAAAATACTATCTGTTTTCATAGGTTGGGTATTTTATGAAGAATTTATATTTTCCGGAATTTTTGAGAGGTACTGAAACGCGCGGTCATGCATGGATTGGAAAAAAGAAGACTGTTACAACTATTGAAAATAACCCTCTTCTTGGAGAATCGCTTAAACTTCAATTAAGTGCTATGAATGATGAGCAAATATATGGTGCGCTTAAATCAGTATGTCATGGTTGTGATGATTCTTGTGTGTATGCTACATGTGTGATTATGCAGCAGTTAAAAAGCGATTTTAAAAACAATAGCTTAAAAGAACGTACTGCCGAAGCATACATAAACGGAGAGCCGTCAATATTATTATAGATTAAATTATAGATTAAATAAATGGTGAAAAATATGCCAGCTATAGAAACAGGCCGCGTCTGTGTAAAAACAGCGGGCAAAGATGCAGGAAAATATTGCGTGATTACGAAAGTCATTGACACGAGTTTTGTCGAGATTACCGGGCCTAAAGCTTTGTCCGGCGTTGCAAGCCAGAAAACAAATATCAAACATCTGGAAGCAACAGCTGATAAGGTCGAAATAGCCGCCGGCGCAAAAGACGAAGACGTTCTTTCAGCAGTTGAAGCTGCGAAGCTTGATAAAAAATTTAAGGCAGGCGTGAAGATATAATTATGCCGACGCAAACACTTCTTTTGAAGCAGGAATCCGAAACAGACGAAAAATACGGATGTGCGCCCCAGAATCGTAAAATCAAAGAGTATGTGATTAATGGGCTCGTCAATCTTGACAAGCCGCGCGGCCCGACATCGCATGAAGTTGCGGCGTGGGTGCGAAATATTTTTGGGAGTGTAAATACCCAAAAAGCTTCGAGTGAAGCGCAGCGAAACGAGATGATTTTTGGGAGTGTAAATACCCAAAAAGCTTCGAGTGAAGCGCAGCGAA
>JAHILE010000052.1 GCA_018897155.1 Nanoarchaeota archaeon
ATGGCTTGCTCGCTATGAAAACGGCTGGAACAAGCTGAAGACGGATTTGCTCAATTCAACCGCGACTGTGAATTATTACCGTGCATATACTAACGCATTTTCTTATTTTGCGATTGTCGGAGAGAAAGCGCAGGCGGCTCAGGCGCCTGCACCTGTTGTAGAGCCTGTAAATGAGAATCCGGCGCAACAGAAGTCTGTGAATGAGGAAACGCCTAAAGAACAATTAACGCCGAGCGAACCGGAAAAGTCCAAGCCTTCGTATGTCGGGTATGTTATTGCAATTCTGGTAATTATTGTCGGCGTATGGGTGGCAAGAAGCAAGGTATTGCACAAAGCAATGAAAGAGACTATTAAAGAGCAACCTGCGCCCGTAGTAAAAAACATCTTTACAAAACCAAAAATCTCGCGTAAAGTGAATTCTTCAAAAACCAAAGACCTCGACGATATCCAGAGGCGCATAGACGGAATAAAGAGGAAGAGTAGGAAATAGGCACATCAAGCTTTTATACTTCTTACACACATAATATACCTATGGTATCAAAATCTGTTACTTTGAGCGAAAAAAGAAAAGGATTATCTAAAAAAGAAGCGTACTTGTTAGCTTTCCTTTCCGAGAACAGAAAGAACATATTCTCCCTACACAACGTCATGACCGTATTAAAATGCAGCTATGAAAATGCAAAAGTTATTGTCGGACGGATGAAGAAAAAGAAATGGATTATAAGCATAGTAAAGGGAAAATATCTCATTGTGCCTTTGGCCGCAGGCGTTAAAGGCGAATACACAGAACACGAATTTGTGCTTGCATCATTGGTAGCAGAGCCGTGTTATATCGCGTACTGGACTGCCCTAAACCATTATGGGTTTACAGAGCAGGTCCCAAGCACGGTTTTCGTCGCAACGAGGAAAAAGGCAAAGGACCGGGAAATTTTCGGGATAAAATATAAGTTCGTATTCATTTCAGCCCATAAGTTTTTTGGATTTAGAGAGATTCCAGTCTCAAGCTACAAGGTAAAGATTTCTGATAAGGAGAAAACGATTATCGACTGTCTGGACAAGCCAAGATACTGTGGCGGCATAGAGGAAATAGTCAAATCGATGCATTATGCAAAAGACGAGCTTAACTTTGATAAGCTGGCGACATATGCCTTGAAAATGAAAAACAATGCAGCGATAAAAAGGCTTGGATTCATCCTTAATTTTCTCGGTTTAGAAACAAAGACAAAAAGCCTTGAAAATAAAGTTTCTGCCAGCTACTCGATTTTAGACCCAACGAAAGAGAAGAAAGGCAAACTAAATTCAAAATGGAAACTGCGGATAAACGTAAGCGAAAATGAACTGACAAAGTGGTAATATGCTGACAGAAGAGGACATAAGGCGAATTGCAAGGGTGCGGGGCATGAATGTCGGCCTTACTGAAAAAGACTATGCGATAGATTGGTTGCTGAAAGGAATATATGCGTCCAAAATCGGGAAAAGTCTACTATTCAAAGGTGGAACAGCCATCAAAAAGGTTTACTTTCAGGAAACATGGCGATTCTCGCATGACGTAGACTTTACTGCCTTAAACCTTAAGATTTCGGATATGGAAAACCTGCTAAACGAGGTTTTCAGAAACATTGAAAGCGAATCATCTGTCCGGATGGATTTTGGCTCGTTTCATAAGACTGAAGGTAGCATAATTGCAAGCGTGCAGTTTATCGGGCCGCTAAATGCCAAGAACAGGATACGTGTGGACATAACGTTTAACGAGAAAGTCATTGAAAAACCGGCTCATAAAACAATAAAATCGCCGTATCCAGATATTGAATCGTATTCAGTTTATGCGTACTCCCTTAACGAAGTATTGGCTGAGAAAATAAGAAGCATCATACAGAGAGGCAAAAGCAGAGATTATTATGATGTCTGGCTCCTGCTGAAAACCCAAGAGTTTGATATGAAAAAAATACGGGAACTTTTGGATGAAAAATGCAGGTTCAAGGGAATAGAGTTCAGGAAGGAGCTGATTTTTGAGAAGGAAAAGAGGAAAACCGCGAAAAGTTTCTGGGAAGCGGGGTTGAAAGAGTTGGTGAAGAATCTGCCTGATTTTGAGCAGGTCATAAACGAATTGGAGCTTATGTTAAAAAAACTATAATGTAGGGTGAATCAGAGTAATGATAATTGCTTTAACGGAACGACGGCGGGAACTCCCCCGTCGGAAATGGAAATTTTATTGAGTTTCACTCTGCGCTTTAACGAAGTCACGAAGTGATTTGGGAAACTCCGCAGAGTTTCCGTTAAAGCGCATGTTAGGCTCCCGCTCATCAATAGAACCAAAGCGGTCGAGCACCGCAGGGCGAAGCCCGAGGAACGGAGAAGTCGGCGGCGGCTCGCAAGTGCGTCCAGATATTTTTCTATACTTCTAAAATTCCTTCTACTTCGAAATAAAATGGTGGCGAATCGCTGGCTTCACCAACATAATGGATTGTACCTTCAAAAGTTATTGCATGATATTCAATAAGACTGTAGTTGCGTCCGTCAAAAGTATAACTCACAGTTCTTGAGAGATCAAGAAGGCTAGAACCTTCTTTTGGTATCAATGCAATCTGGTCTGCAGTTTCCACGTTAAACTCTTTTGAATTATCAAATACCGCTAATTCGTATTCTGGACCAAAGAAATTTCCCACGTTTCTTACTACGACGCCACTAAGAGTAACAGCCTTGCCATCATACGACTGCGGATTGTCTATAATATCAGAAGCGTTAACTTGTTTTGGTTTTTCTCCAATACACCCGCTAACAAGGAGTATCCCCAGTATCGCCAACGCCAAAAGATATTTTTGCTTCATGCCTTAACATGTGTCTTACCGTATTTATATGCTTTCTGAAATTGTTCGGTAAAAGCCGAATAGTCGTGCGAGCCGCCGCCGATTGAGTTTAACTCGGCGGGTTTACGAAGTCCGAGCGTGGCGAGGATTTGGGTGAAAGCTACGGAGTAGCTGAAACCGTAAAGCCGCTTGTTGTGCGACCCGAAGGGCAAATTGCGAAGCAATTTGAGTTGCGAGCCCGCCCCCGTCGTTGTATCCGCTTAATTTTTATTCGACCATTATACAATATTCTGACACAATACCCAAAGAATTTGACAAAATTTACATCACCGGCCGTCGCATTACTTTTTCTACAAGTAATTTATATAACTCGTTTGCAATTAACCTTGCTCCTTTTTCATTTGGATGGACGGCATCTGAAAAACAATCATCATTAAGAACGGAGCATATGTCTACGAGATATATGTTTTTTGAGTCACAATATCGTTTTAACCTTTGGTTGTGGTAATCTCTTCTCTTTTTTGATTCAGCTATAAATTCCCTTGGAGTCATTGATTCATTTAAATACGGAACATTGATTAAAATCGGTTTTGCCCTTTCCGAAATGACCTGTATCACTTTATTGTAATTATTTATTATTTCCTCGCTAGTTGATTCTAAATCAGACTCCTGTCCCATATCATTTGTTCCAAATCCAAGAACAACATACTGGGCATTTGGAAACCGCGTTAGAGCATCTTTTACATAAACTAATTCATCTCTACTGAGTGCTCCAGATATTCCATAGTCTGCGACGCCTAATATTTCCGATAGTTTTTCCTGAAGAAATTGAGGGTATGTTGGAAATGGTCCGCTATAAGTTCTTAGTTTTTCCATTCGGATGTTATTCCAGCCTGTTATGCTATCACCAACACATATAACATCAATTGCCTCTCTTTTTTCTTCAAAGTCAACACTGTCCGCGTCTGAAAAATACAATATTTTAGGTTGTGTTTTGATCATCATAACATATTACTGTATTTCAAGTTATAAAAGATGATACCTTACTCATTCACTAACTTCATTAATTGGGTCAAGAACATAACCAATCCTTTCAAATTCTTCTACAGGTAAAACGAGGCCGTGAGACTTGATATAAGAACTACAGATACCATGAGGCATAGTAGAATGCCTATAAAGGTCTAATTCGGTGGGATCAATAATAGCCACGTATTTTTTATCACCAATTTCAAATTCCTTTGCTAAAAAAGTATGAGCCCTCATAGTTCCACTCTCACTAATTCCATGGTAAAGTTTCCAATCCTTTAAAGCCTCCATCAGTAACAATGTCTCTCCCGTGCAATCAAGCAGGCTGGAATTGATTAATTGGCTTAGTTTAACATTCCCGCTTTCCAATAATTTCAAATATTCATAAAATATGGCTCTTTGATCTGCATGGGTTGCTCTTGTTTCATTAAGATTTTTATATCGTAAAAAAGGAAGATCGTCTTGCATCTTTTTTGAAAATTGATTTGAAGCATTCAATAAGTCTTCAACGTTCATATCAAAGCCTAATCCACCAAATAGTTCTTTATAGTCATCGATTATTTTTTCTTTGTATTCAACAGGAATATTATCAACAATAATTCTTTGATCCATATCGTCCTTACTTATACCGGGGGCAAATTCTCCAAAATTTTTATGTATAAAACTGTAAACTTTTTCCAATGTTACCACCAATTGATGTTCTATCAGCAAATATTTAAAAATGCCTTACCGCACAATAAATCTACGTACTTTAGCACAATTCGTCGTATCGTTGGGGCGGGCTCGCAATTTCGCACAACTCGGGAATTTTACGAAGTCGCCGTTAGGCGATTTGGGATTTTCCGCAGAAAATCCGTTAAAGCGCATGTTAAGCTCTCCGAACGAAGTGAGGACAAGCCGCCGAAGGCGAGCGAAGAGTTCGAAAACCCGCTAACGTATGATGCGGGGCGCAGAAAACATTAGAGAGTAGCATCCATATTTCCGTGAGAGACAAAGTGCCTCAAATCCCACCATAGAAACCGTGCCAAACTGGCATCCGCAATGGTACTTCCTAATGATTTGACGAGATTCTTTCTAAGAAGATTTTCTGTTCTTTTCCGCGATTCATCTACGGTGTTACCTTTTATCAGCGAATCTACAAACAGATTGGATGGCTCAAGAAATAGTTTCGCGGTTCCGTCATGAAGCGGCCTCGAAATATTTTCTGGCTCATAAGAGAAAATGAAATCATCGTCGTAACCGGTATAGCTTATTGCTCCTGATTCTACGCTTTTTGGTCCGAGAATTTTTGCAGACCTGCACGATAAAGCATAAACGATTTTTGACTTTAGCAGACTTTCATTTTCCCCTGCTTTTACTAACGGTTGATTATTATGTCCTGTAACCGTGTTGTCGTCTCCGTGGCCGTTTAGCACCACGAGATTGGGAGACATTTTGATTATCATGCTTTCGAATTTTTGCCGGTTTGCATCCTCACGATTGAGATCCAAAACTTTCATTCCTTTCTTTTGAGCCGCGTTTATCATCTCTTTGTTCCAATAGGATAAATAATGCGTAGTAGTGTCATGTTCTGGTCTTGTAACGAGATACGTCTTACTCATACATTACGCCTTCTTTTATCGCCCTTAAGAACTCCAATTCTACCTCTATCATCTTTTTGCCTATTGAGTCTTCCTTTTTAACATGATCTATCAGCTCGTCCTTTGTAAACTCGCCTTGTGATCCTATTGAGATTTTCCTATTCGATGGCAGGGTTTCTAAGCGAACGATTACAAGCTTCTTTATATCCTCTGAAAGTTCGTCGGTCATATCAATTTCAACTCTTCTAATTTTTTAAGTATCTTTTTGCTTTTATCGGTTTTATTAAATATTTCAACATACGCGACATTCCACGTTATCGGCTCGTTGTCAAACACAAGGATTATTTCCTTTCTTAGGTTCAGAGGAATGTTTGCGTATATCTTCAAAAAGCGCTCTCGAGGGTCCATGGCATAATATAGACTAGTTTAGAATTTAAGCTTTCAAGCGACGGATACTTTTCATAAATTAACAAACTATCGCGGATAATTTGACTGAATTCCGGTTTGACTTTTGTTTTCAATATTAATGGGAATTACATCCTTAACGATTATCTCTTGACAAGCACGCTGCCATTCAGAACACTTTACACCCTTAACTAAATTAGAACCATCCTGAGTACAACGGTATATGATATTTTCACATTCAACAAGTCGTCCATCATACGGGGCCTCAGGAATAGGACAACCCGTTTTCCTTTGACTAAGCGCAAGTTCAAAACCTCTACAATTTTTAAACTTAGCATAATGATTTTCCAAACTAGAATTTTCGACAACAAGCCAGGTAAATCTTTGAGTCTCCATAGTAGTATAGCCAAAACAAAGCCTTTTAGATGCACATGTAGAAGTATCTTTTGGAAACGCGAAAACAATCAATAGACCCATAACCAAAATTAAAAGTGTCCTTTTTGTAATTTGCATCGCATATAACCCCACACAAATCGGTCTTTGTATTGCTGCTTCTATGAACTATTAGTCATCCCTGTTTAAATACATTTCCATTCATACCCCATCATACCGAATAATTAATTGTTGAACTGATCGTTGTCATTCCTCAAATCTGCGCCCCACTCACGTAAATGTGAAAAAGTAGGCGGGTTTTCGAATTGAGTTTAACCTTTGGGATTTTGTCGAGTCGCGTAGCGATTCGGACGGAGCCATAGGCGTAGTGACAAAATCCTTTGTTAAGTGACCTCAACCAATATCAACAAAAGGCGACGGAGCGAAGCGGAGGAGAGTCGAAAGAAAGAGCACGTTATAATATGTTATTCAGAATTATCTCCGATTGCAAATTTTTTCTTTTTTTCAAAAATTCTTTAATAGCATTTATTCCCGAATCTGTATCTTTCATTGTTTTTGCAATATTTCTAAATTCTGGAGGTTTAAGGCGCAACAAAGAATATTGAACGTCCTTTTTTTCAGCAGAATCTTCTTCCTCGCTAAGAAGTATTTTGTCATATGCTGCTAATGTAGGGTTTATTTTTCTCAAACTATCGTAAAACTTATAACCCATATAGAATAGACCAATGCCCCCTACGGAATACCCCGTATCCGAATTTAAAACTGCAAGAAATTCTGATATACTTCCTAAGTAGATATTTCCGTAAACGAAAACTTTTGCAATTTCGCCCGATGGGTGATATTTTTCAATTTTAGATAACCTATTTATACTATTCTCTTCTGGCAACCATTCGTTAGATCTCCAAGGTAGTATGAATGAATTTGGATGAACATATGCACTTAATGGATCCCGAATACATTCTATGATTTCATGCCGTTTTATTTTTTTGAAATACTCCAAATCATCTTCTTTTCCAAAAGATACTTCTGCAATAGGAATTTTAGTTTTGTCTAATTTTATCCATTTCAGTTGTCCGCCAAAATATCCTTGTTCTCCCTCAATTATGGAAACCCAGTCGGGATTTGTGTTATATTCCGAAATAAAATATTCATAGGTTTCATCGGCTAATTCTAATTTCCTTTTTTTAGTCATTCCAAATTGATACCAATGTTTTTTGAAAAAATTGTTTTGCTCAAGTGTATCAATGGCTTTTTGTTTCAAATCATCTTTAAGTTCATAGGCTTTTTGTAAAAAGGTTTCTCCGCGAGTTGAAAATTCTTTTGGTGTTTCTTTTTCAAAGGGGAATACTCCTAAGAAATCTAGTTCGTCAACATACATACTTTAATTACTTATTGATGGTTTTTATAAATATTCTCCTTTTTGTAAATAGACATTTGTGCTCTTTTTTTCGATTTCACTTAACGTATCGCGGATAAAAGAAGTTGCCGAAGGCAATTTGGGCGGAGCGTAGCGAAGCCTTTTATCCGCTGTTGTGCGAGTGCGATAGTACCGAAGCGTAGCGGAGAGTTCACGGAGCCCCGCCAGTTATTTTTTCTCGTAAAATTTTGGATTAATAATAGATATTAATAAACCAATTATTAATCCAACTGCCATTCCTTTTGCGTATGGATTTAAACTGAAAATATCTCCTAAAAATTCTACAAAGATTCCAGTTATTGCTCCAACAACTGCAAGTATTCCCAAAGTCAATAAGAGTTTTTTGGTATCCATCATAATTTAACATCTCCTTTCTTTTAAATAGTTTTTATTCGACCTTTAAATAATCTTCTTTTTGAGGCGGGGCGGAGTGAATTTCGCACAACGTTTCGCGGATAAAAGAAGTTGCCGAAGGCAATTTGGGCGGAGCGTAGCGAAGCCTTTTATCCGCTGTTGTGCGAAGTTGCAATATTATGTCACCCCATTTTTTTCTTAACATATGCTAGGCATTTTTCATTTTTGCATTCCTTACAAACAAATAGTTTGATTTCAGCAAATGCTATAATAAACAACACCCAAAAGACAAACAATAAGATTTTTGTTTTCCAAAGCCAAAATTGAGGAAATACAAATAGGACTGTCAGGGGTAGTATCGCTCCTAATATATCCCAAAAACTATAATTACTTTGTTTCCTTGGTGGCAGCCACTTTGATAACTTACCTGGGAAAATATGACCACATGAATCTAACCTACAAATACACTTTGAGCAATAGGAGTAAATGAGTATTGGTATAGAGATCAGAATGGTTGCAATATACACTAACCCCATCAGAAAGGATTCGCCCAATATAGCTAATAGTCCAATCAAAATTGATAAGAATATCAAAGACAAACTGGAAACACCATGAAATCTATTATTCATTTTAAATCCACCACCTATTTTTAGCAATTTCGCACAACTCTGGGTTTTTGCGAAGTCGTGAGCGAAGCGAACGATTTGGGCGAACCAGAGTGAGCCGTAAAAACCCTTGTTCAGCGATCCGAACGAAGTGAGGGCAAGGCACGAAGTGCCGAAGAGTCGCCCCCGCCCGTCAAGAA
>JAHILE010000053.1 GCA_018897155.1 Nanoarchaeota archaeon
ATATAGTGCCCGGCGATGAAGCAGCATTTTCTGTTAAGGCTTCGGTACCAAAAGGAACGCCTGCAGGAGATGCTGTAACAGGAACTCTGACAATAATCGCAACCTACTAAATAATGACTGAACGGCCGGTCCTCCCAAAGAAATAGGCTAAAAAGTAGCGTTCGCGTTGGTATAGGTTATATTTGAACGTGCGGGTTTATATATTCGTGTAAACCCGCGCTTCTCCCTCCCAATAAGAAGAAGTTACCTTTATTCTATGAGATTCTCTGTATTGTTGTCGATTTTCAAGGTCTTTCTATGAAACTCTTTCAAAGTACATACTTTCTCGCCATCATCATGCTCGGTTTAGGCACAGGCGCGTATTTCAACAACCACATAGACCTTGCAGTTGCCTTTCTTCTCGCCGGACTAATCAATGTGGCGGCAAATCTGCGCTTGAAGAAGCGTTCTACCTAAACCCTGCAAAGTAACTTAACGTCCCATCAGTTCTAAATACAACCGCCTGTATTGGTGATGTGTCCAAAGGCATACGCGGCTTATTCATCGCGCTCCGCAGCTGTCTTTTGTTCTGAATCACGTCTTTCAGTAGCTTCATAGAAATCACTGCGTATTAATTGGCTTTCAGAGCGTATAAAGGTTGCAAAGGTTGCCCAAGACATCACCGACGAACTCGAAGCCCAGCGTCTTGAACGCATACTTAATTTGCATTTGCAGTGCAAAGAACCAGAAATGATTGGTGAAGTTGTTGGATTGAAAAAAAGCGCGGTTTATGGAAAAATTGACAAAATTAATGAAATTTTACAAGATTTTACAAAGAATCCGAACTCGGAATTTAAAGAAAAATATCCTAATTTATATCAAAAATGGCAAAAAATTCCAAACTTCACCCCTCTGCTCTACAACATCTGGAATGTGAACCGGAATAAATGCGCACCGAATCCATAACCCAAGAAGCCATCGGCAAAAGGATAGGGTGGGAACGTGGTCAAGTAGCCAAATATTCTATGATATTAGATAAGATTGTTCCAGAAAATTTAGAAATGGCGAAGAAGTATCAAACAGGTCGTGGAACTAAAGATGTTCCAAATGGTACAATCGACTTCACAGAGGGCGGGCTTAGGGAATTGATAGGGTTGAACGTTATGCCCCCATGGATGTTTTTGATTGGCTTGATATAATTAAAAAAATGCGCACCGAATCCATAACCCAAGAAGCCATCGGCAAAAGGATAGGGTGGTCGCGGGAGAAAGTCAAGAACTATAACACACTTATCGAACAAATTGGTACAGAGAATTTAGATTTAGCAAAGAAGCACCAATTGGGTCGTGTACCATCAATTGGTACAATTGTACCAATCGACTTCACAGAGGGCGGGCTTAGGGAATTGATAGGGTTGAACGTTACCAACGTTACCAAACATATATAGCGGAGTATATAGTTCTGTGGTGTAGTGTAAAGCGCGGTATCCTCGCCTTGCGGCTTGAAGACGTGCTGAAGGCTAAGGCGAAAGAACGACAAGGAACAAGAACAGACATTCGGACAACATTGTCTGAATGTTTCACACAAACAACCACCCGCGCCGAACTTGCGAAAGTAGTGTAATTAAGTTCTCTATATAGCCCTTTGTTGCCGTCAGGGGTGTACTAAAGCATCGATTCAGGGCATTATAATAAACCTTAAATCCCTATCAATAGACATATTTTAGTTAATAGAAAATACCTATTTTCTATTATATTGAATAGGGGCTAAAAAAAAAGAATTAAAAACTGCTTACCAAATCTCGCCCTCTTTCTTTAGAATTTTATCATGCTCTATTTCTGCGGGCGCGGTGTAGATTAAGGTTGTCGAACTTGATGCGTGATTCGCCAGCCTTTGACATAAACCGATGTTCTTTGTCTGTTCGTAGAACTGAATAATGCGCGTGGTTCTAATCCAGTGGAATGAAATGCCAAAGTCCGGCGACATAAGCTTTGCTTTGCGGGACTTATTCTTTAATTCAGTCCAGTACCGATAGTAAGCCTTAGACTGCGATTCGCCTTTGTTAATGAATACGCGCCCGTCTGCTATATTGTGGGTATCGATATACTCTTTAAGCAATAGGGCGGTGCTATCGTGAAGGTATCGCTTGATGTGCTTATCCCCTTTCTCTCTAAGCCAAAGGTATGTTCCCGCATCATCTGTTTTGATGTTCGGTGTGTCAATAGAAAGAACACCACCGATACGGCAGGTTGTATCCCACAGACAACGAAGGATTAGATGTAGTTCGGGCGAAACACAGTTCATAAACGTCCTGAATGCCTTGAAAGATGAGATTTCGCGCTCATACTGTCTGGACTGCATCTTAATCTTCTTGTAGTCTGTCTTAAGCTCCTCATTCCAAGTTACACTACAGCCCAAGAACTTAATGTACGACTTAAGGGCATACTTTCGCATGTAGTTTCTGCCGGATTCCACTAAGAACTTGCGGATAGAATTGATGTTTATGTCTGAGTTACTGACCTTATGTAGCTTCTTTATCTGAAGAACATATTTATCGCGTGAGAGGTCATTAAGCGTTGTGTTTTCTTTGAGCCATTTATCAAAGGCTTTCAGGTCTGCTTTGACATTCGCGGGGATTTCTTCTTTCTCTTTCTTTCTCATACTGATTCGCCTCGCCTTCTATGCACACCCTTATGCGAACTCCAAGACTGCGGGCCAAGATACCATCGGTCACATCGCGCGCAGTAATGTTTCTTTGAGTGATAGTTGCCGCGCTGCGAGAGCTTTCCGAACATGGCAAATCACCTTTAAGCACCTTTTGCAACAACGATAGCAACAATAATCATAAGCACTAAGTAAACGAAATTAACCGAACTATCGCTTGCAACCGCGGGAGCGTTCGGGCTGATTAAAACAAGCAGCACCAGCACCAAAAGAAAGATGAAAAGAAATACAAATAACATAATAAGAGAATCCATTGAATCTTTTGGCTTGCCATATTTGACAACTACGATTAATGCAACAAGAAAGGCTACTGCAAGTATCGGAACATATATTTGATGCCCACCTATTGTCTTGGGCGCAACCCATCCAAACGCCGGAGCTTTGCCGCTTTTGAAGACGTAACTAAGAGCCTCAGTGATGTTATCAGAAAAAACAAACTCCTTTCGCGAAACTTCAACAGGCATTTCGTATGTTGTTCTTCCATCCGATATTGTGAATGTGGTATTGGCAATCTCGCTTTTGTTAAGGATTGGGTCTGCAACAAGGCGAATATAGCTAATTCCGCTATCTATTCCGCCTTTTCCTTTAAAAATGGTTGTAAAATTCTGCATTTTAGAGCCGCCCATGTCGAATTTTAGCCACTTCACATTTGATGTAAATGTCATAACCAAATCATCATCAGCAGTGTTTCTTATTCTGAACTCGTATGTGTAAGCTGAGCTAAAATAACCGCTTAAGACTATTTTTCTTAATTCGGTATCTGTTTGCGATTCAAAAAGAACGAACTTTGCGGCACAGTCAACAGGGCATGTTTCGTTGTTCTCATTGATTTCGCATATTTTGTTGCCGCACATGGTTTGTGGGTTTGAACTACCTCCACCACCGCTTGCAGGTGGCGTAACTGGTATCGCGGTAGCTGTGTAATTCTGAGTTCCGTTCATCGAGCCTAAGTTGGATGAGCCATCAGAAGCGAAGAAACGGAACGAGTAATTGCCTTCGGTTGCAGGCGTATAAGATTTTACAAAGTAGCTCTCTGAGCCTGATTTATTCCCTGATAAGGTCATAGTGTAATTCGTTGCCGTCGCGTCGGGCTCTGTGATTTCAACAGAAACAAGCTGTACGCTGTTTAATTCTGTGACGTTTATCCCAACTGTGAAAGCGGTTGTTATCTGTCCAGTTGTTGCAGATATTGTTTGATTGTGAACGTCAGGCGCAGTTGTATCCCCGATAGTAATTTCTGAAGAATTAGCCCACGTCGAGTTGTCCGTGCCGTCATTTGCTTTTACGCCGCATATGACGTTATCGCCTAACGTGAGGTTGCCAGCGCTTAAATTTTGCGTTGTTGTTTCGTTAAGTATGCCGTTGATGTACCATTGAAACCTTTGCCCCGTTTCTACATCTTTATCAACGTCGTAATAAGTATATGTGCAATTCAAATTGTCAGTAATTTGAGCTGGCGATGGGGAGATTGCGGCGGTTACGACTGGCGCGGTGTTGTTCACAATAAAGCTTTGGATTGTTGTTTGATTCATATTTCCGTAAGTGTCATTCGCGTAAAAAAGATATGACACAGAATTAGTTTTGTTTGCTATATTTTGCACCGAAACATTCGACCAATTGCCTGAAAAATCATAAGTTGTGTTCACCCAAGTTCCGCTCATGTTGGTGCTGAAAATATACTGCGAAAGTCCGCTAAATAAATCATTCCAAAGTGCGCTTATGCTTATTGTGTCGTTCTTTCTGATTTCTGAAGAATTGATAGAAAAATTTGAATAAGACGGCGCAATAGTGTCTATTGTAAAAGCAACGCTTGTTGAGTTGCTCGCTCCCAAAGAATTATTAACAAAAAATAAGACTGTATGCGCCCCTTGTGTCATTGTTGTATTTTTATAATTCCAGTTTCCGCTTGAGTTCGTCATTGAAACGTTTGCCGCGCCGTCTAAAGAAAACAACGCCGTTTCTACAATTTGGTTTAAAGTGATGTTAAACCAAGTTGTAGAAACGGCGTATGAAGCGTTTGCAGGAGATTGAATCGTTAGAGGCAAGTCTGGCGTTGTGTCGTTAAAATATGTTGAACCCGCAAAAAAAATTGCTGTTGAATTATATATCGTGCTAAACCATATTTTTATTCGTCCTCCCGAGCCAGAAGCGGAGCCAGAACCGCCTGATAAATTTAATTTGGCGGACAGATTTAAAACATCGACATCGAGAAGAATTGTTCCGCCTGCCGCGCCGCCTCCGCTCCCGCCTGAGCCTCCTAAAGTTTCTGCGCCATAAACTCCGCCAGTTCCGCCTGCTCCGCCGCTTCCGCCTTTTGCGTTTATTTGCCCTTGCAGATTTGCTAACGGCGCTTTAAGGAATATTGCGCCTCCGCCGCGTCCTCCCGCGGTTCCGCTCGTTCCCCAATAATTATTTCCCGAGTCGGGCGCTACGTTTCCGCCTGAGCCGCCTGCTCCGCCGCCGCTTCCCAAAAAATATGTGTAGCCAAACGATGTTCCGTATTCGCTGCCGCCTGCTCCTCCTGCGCCTCCGTTGCTGTTGAAGCTTGTGCTTGTTCCTGCAGTGCCTGCGCTTCCGCTTCCTGCCGCGTTTGCGTGACCTGCCGCGCCGCCTCCGCCGCCTCCGCCAAAAGCGCAAAGGTAATTCCCGCAAAAAACGGATGAGCTTCCGTTTGCGCCGCCGCTTGTTCCAGCGCCGCCGCCTCCGAAATTGCTTGCATAAACATTTACTGATGTTCCTCCCGAATATCCTTTTTCGTTTGCGTTAATAATAGAGGTTGCGTCTATCGTTATGTTGATAGTTGCAGTTATATTTATGTATCCTGTTCCCGCGGTTGCGTTTAATGCCGCCACGTTGATTATCGCTCCGTTTTTCAGCTCCACATAGTCGTAAGTATAATTTCCGAACATTTCTACTGATGTTCCGACAATAGTTAATTCAGGATCGATAAAAATCGGGAATCGGGCTGTTTCAAGCCACGTCTTATTGATTTTAAGCGTTATTTTCTTGTCCGAATACGCCAATTTTTTAAGCGGATATTCTGTTCCGTTGCTGTCCCAAATGATAAGGTCTTTGACTTTAAATGAGCCGAACGTTAATGTTTCGTTATCGATTGTTCCGTTGCCGATATACTCGAAATTTTCTGTAAACTCCGCGTCTTTTGTCTTAAATTTCGGGTCGTAAAGCATAATCATTTTTGTTATTCCCTCTTTGCTGATAGCGTATTCTACTGTTATATTGTCTTTGTCGCTGCGATATGTTATTTTGTTGCCAGAAATTTTGGGAATGGTGTCGGGCGTTATCGAAATAGAAAATATCGCAAGCTCATCGCTGTAATTGATAGCGATATGCGTTTGATTTGCTTTTACTTTGAAAATGTTGTCTTCAATTTCAAACAGCGTATTCTGCTTTGCAGATTCTTTAAAAGAAAGGTTATACTGCTTTTGCATCCACGCTCCGTTTTCTTTCTCGTTAAAAACAGAGCCGTCTAAAATTAATTTTGATTGCCCCTGCCCGTTTACATAAACAGTTTCTAAAGCGGATGTTCTATTGCTGTCTATAACCCACGTTTCAGCATGCGAAAGCGAACAGAAAGACGGAAGCAGAATAAAGGCTAAAAGCATAGCAAGCACCGCTCTTTTGCGCGGCTTGAACAAGATGCACGTGGTTATCGCGCTATATATTAAAAGCACTGCAAACAGCGCATAATATCGCCATGGTATGATATTTGTGAATTTATCAACATAAACCGTCTGGTTTCTCTCCTGAATTTCGATAACGGGCGCGGATGTTATGTTCCTGATTTCAATAACATTGTTTATAGTGTAATTGCACATGCTTTTGTTCGCGGTCTGATTTGTTGTTGCGTTAGCGTAGACGTAAGATATGCCGCCTCCCCAGCTGCCGCTGTTGCTTGAAGAAGATGAAGAAGAACTGCTTTGCTCTTCAGACGATGGCGCGGGAGCGGCAATTGCGCCAAAATCGTCTTTGTCGCTGAGCGTGTAAGTAGAGAGATGCGTCAGAACCGCAAAAACATAACCTTCTTTTTCATTTACGCTCGAAGGTATGTTCTCCCACGCAAGCGATGTTTCATTGTAGTATTTAATAGAAAGTTTGGAAGGCAGTATCCCTAAAAGAGTTACAAGAGTTTTATTGTAATAAATTCTAACTTCTACAGTATTGTTCTCATTCACGACCAAAGAAGACGTTAACTCAAAATATACGGTTATGTTATTGAGCAATAAAAGAGGCGGGAGCTGATACGCGCTTACATCTATTTTAACTCCATTTGATTCTAAAATAGGCGCAGAGTTGTCTTCAAAACTATTGTTATAAGACGCGTAAGTATAAAGAATATCGCTAATTTCATTATATGTAATGCAGTTATTGTTCGAATTGAATAAATCTAAGCGTCCTGCTACTTTATTATTCTTTATCCTGTTTTTATTGCTTTCTGCTAAAGACATGCCCGAATTCATTTTTATTCCGTTTTTTTCGCGCGCTTTTACAGTATTGTTTTCAAAATAATTGTCTTCTGCGCCGCTTCTGATATAAAAAGAAGTTATAGAGTTTGTGACAGTGTTGTTCTTTGCGCCGATTAGTGAAATGCCTTTTAAAGTGGAATTATCGAAGGGCGTAAAGACATTATCTATATAGTTATTTTCAGACACTATATAAACGCCGTTGCATGTTTCTTTGGTAATGATATTGAATATATTTGCGCTATTGCCTTGCAGATAAAGAACAGCATCTGCAAAATAGCCGCGCGAGCTTTGTAGTGTAAGATTAGAAAGAGAGACATTATCTGCATAAATTGAAACGACATCGCCGCGAAGCGTAATATTCAGCGTCAAATTAGAAATATTGTAGCCGTTAAAATCGTCTACATCGCTCTGAATTATTAAAACACTGCATCCGCTCCAATAATCGTGAATAGGCGATAGTGTTTCATAGATAGAGTAATCCCCATCTATGATAACGCCCGTTGAACTTTCTCCGATTAGGGATATTGATTTGTTAATATTAAGACGCTCATAATATGTTCCGTTTGAAATAAAAATAATGTCTCCGCTTGTTGAATTGTCAATCGCTGCTTGAATTGTTGTGTAATCAGACGCGTTTAAAGTCGCGGCTTGCGCGCAAGCGCAATTAACGAAAAGCAAAGCGAACATCACGCAGAAAAACAGTTTCATTATTGCGCCTCCTTTTCTAATTCTTTAAGCCGCTTTTCCGCTTCGCGCCGCTTTTTAAACGATATCCACCACAGCCCCGCGAAAAAAAGCGTAAGAAAGTAGAAAATAACGAATAGCGAAGGGCTTGCGCATTGCGAGCCGACAAGATTTTCCATTATTTTTTCGGTTATATTCATCTTTATCACAATTAAAAAAGGCGGGGGCTGTTTTTTTTCGGTCAGCCCCGACAACCGCGCAAAAGGGACGAAGAACCCTTTGCGAATTGGCTTAATTAAGTCAAACGCGCTATGCGAATCGAATAAGCGCGCTGTGACTATAATCGGGTTTTTGACCAGAACCCCGTCAAACTGTCGGCTGAATAAATGACTATGTATTTTTACCGTTCAACTGCCCGCTCCAAAGCAATTTACTCTCGGCGGTCAGCAATCTATATTTTCCGCTGGGCGCATTTTGAAACGTGGATAATACGCTCTCCATAACTTCTTTTATCGCCTGTGAGCTTCGCGGCATGGAATAAGGATAGCTAAAAGATACTCGGAATACTGGCGTACCCTGAAAATATCTGGCTACAAATCCTCGTCGTTTTTCTAAAAAATATTGCGGCATAATCTCATTCTCCATCATCTTCTATCTGCGGTTTGCCTTTCTGCTTTGGGTTGAGTTTCTTCTTCACAGCGTTCATAACTTGAATATCAGTAAAGACTTTCTCGTGCCATGCAGTGCAAGCACGAAGGACAAAATCTTTTTCTTCATCGGTTAAATCGATTGTTGACATAGTGATTACCTTTGTGTTTGAACAGGTTGTGTTTGCGACTTTGGTAACCCGTTTGAAATTATAATGTGCTTTTCACCATCTGCGTCTTGCACAATTCTCATTCTGAATTTGCGCTGCTTGTAGTCTTTCTCATTACAAACATTGAACAAAAAGTTCTTCGGAAAATGCAAATAATCCGTATATCGCCCCTTCTTGTCTTTCTTCATACGGAACATATTCACCCATACAGGGTTTGTCTTTAGATTTGCATCGCCTTTGATGATGTCGTAATTAATCGCGTATTGTGTCAAGCAAAATCACCATAACGATATTTTTCACGTATTGGAAAACCGCGATACCCTGTGCTTGTTCCTTGAAGTTTGAATCGGTCTGCGGGTACTCTATGTTCCCAGACAAATTTCTCAAGTAGTTTAAGGCAATATTTTCGGTCATAATATCCATAACGCCCTTTGAAAAGGCAAGTCCAACTAGGATACTTATCAAACTCAAACCTTACTCTTCCCTGATATTTCTTTGCGCGGCACATCCAAGCATAAAAAAATATCGTAACAACCATTTTAGCACCTCAGACCTGAGTTGTTGCCTGCGGTTGTTCTGACTGCTGCATAGGTTGTGTTTGTTCTGCCTTTACTTCTGGTTGGGTTTGAGGGGACTCCTTGACATCTTCTTTAACCTCTTGCTTTTGCGGCTCAACAACCGAATCAATAATTATGATTTTTTCCTTTCGGGCTTTATCCCAAACGAAAGAGGCTCTTAATCGGCGGTCACCCCCTTGACCGAGTACGGAAGTAAACCAGATTTCAGGCAAACTTACTGAGTGTCCGTATCTGGGTGTCCCGTTTTTTAAGCAGCCCTTTCTCTTTTTTGTGACCTCTCTTAGCAGCGGATTTCGCCGAAGCTCTAGCGAACTCTGCAAAATATACGATAACTTTTGGATTTCTGGTCTTGACATAAAATATCACTTCGAGGGGTGTCCTAATTTGCTTTAATTAAATGTTTTGAGGGTGTATCTTTCATCAACCATATATGTATGTAAAATACGAGGGTAACCGAAATTAAAACACATTGTCTGATTTTATCTCTGCCCGTAAATTCTTGGAAAAATGGTACTTTTATGAAAAATATTTTTCCACCACTACTACTACTTATTATTTTGGGTAACCGCGTAAATTAGTTATTTAATTAATTATTTCGGGGTATCCGTCGCTGATGTTTTTAGGGTGTCCGAGTTGTAGTGTAAGTTCTGATTATTTCTTAGACGGTGGGGTGTCCTCCTTTCTCCATTGAATTATAATATTTTCGTTGCCGTCGGGTCTGGCTTCAAGCTTGTATTCACCTTCAAGTATGTCAATGATTCGGGGTTCGAAATCAAAGTTTGACTGAAGGTATTTCGCGAGTTTAGGGATTTTTCCGGTTGTCAAAAACTCAGTGCGATATTTCTTTTCTATCCAAAATATCCCTTCACATTTTTCAGTTTTGACCGCTTTGATTTCTTTTTTCTTTGCCATAAAAATCACTTTGTAGTGTAAGTTACTTTGAGGCGGCGAACCAAAACTTTCTTTCAATGTAAACGGTTTCGTTCTTGAAGCCGACTTTTTTCGTGCGCTTAAGCCTGATGACTTTTGGCTGAATCAGCCCAAGAGCCTCAAGGTCTGAAACGCACTTTTTGATTGATTGCGTTCCGACTTTTAGCTTTACTCTTAAGTGGTGTTCAGGGCATGGAGTATCTCTAATCATTGCTAAAATTGCTTCTTGAATCTCCTGCGAAGTGCGCTTATTGCGCAGTCCCTGATAGCCCTTTCTGTGGTACATAAGCGTGATTTGATTATTTCGCGGCAAAACATCCGCGCAATCTACATTATTTGTGATTTGTCCTAACGATTGTCGCATCAATATTGGCGTAGGAAAAGAATCGTTAGGCATAAAGGTAGATAATGCGAGAATCCCTTTTATATGACACCCCATTAAGAGGTTAAAAGAAAATGTTGTTATAATTATCGTTATTATAACAAGAACGGCACAGTATCAACCTTTGACAATGTTGTCAAAGCCTATAACTGTAACGATTTTATGAAGAAATAGTAGTAAATCCGAAATCGGATTTAGCGGTTAAAAACCCATAAACGTAACGCTTTTTTAGCTTTTTATGCAAAATAATAAATTTATTATTTGTAGTATTAAACCCATTATCGTAACGTTTTTTGATTTTAAACCTTTATTTGTAACATTTTTTTAGATTAAACGTGAATCACAGATAGCCCAATTCGGATTCATATCAATATCTTCAACATTTTTTAGTCTCTTACTACATTCCACTTCATATTTTTCATATCTTTTTTTTTCACTGAGTTTTTTGCGATAGTATTTTTGTCGACAAGCATTTGAACAAAACGTCGTATCATTTCTTTTTGATTTAAAATCTTTATAACAAGAATAACAACGAACATCTCTATTTTTTTCGCGTTGCATTGCTCTTTTAATTATAAAAACATCATTTCTACAACGATAACTACAATACTTCGCGGTTGAATTTTTTGTGTAAAAAAAAGAATTACAGTTAACACATAATAATTTAAGTATGTTCGATTGACACTCACAGAATATATCTGAGTCATAATCATTTTTTAGTGTTTTTTGTTTTTCAATACCTACTAAATCAATACACTTAAAATATTCGCGTTTCATAGTAGTACCTCTTTAACAAAATCGGATTTAATCACCCACTGACCCACAAATATTATTTTTTTCTTTTCATAAAGAAAAATCGCATCATCACTTTCTGGCGCGGAAAGAATTATTTTTTGCTCTTTATTTAGTTCTAATAATATATTATCTAATTCTTGTGCTGTTATGTTTGGTATTGTCTTTATGAATTTAAACCAAAGTGTAGTGTAAGAAGTTATATTAAAATCACGTATCGTATTCCAAACTAAAGTTTTTTTATCCATTAGCGACACCTCGCAAACTTTCAACCAATTCCGTCATATCACGAATATTATAATTATTCTGTTCGCGTTCTGGTATCGAAGAAAGAATATCAACTGCGATTTTATAATCTGTTTGCGCACCATCAAAACTTAAGCGGTCTAAAATCTGCGCTTTGATTTGTTCTGAAATGGCAGGTTTGGCAGGTTTGGCAGGTATTTCACTACTCCTATTAGTAATAATATTATTTACATTTTCCGTTAGGGTTGGACTTTGACTGCCAACACTGCCAACACTGCCAACTTTTCCAACAAAAGTATCATCAAAAACATTTTTTTGTGTTTTTTCTTCTTCATTCTTACAAAAAAGAAATTTTTGGCGACTACCTCGTTGTTCAACATTGTCAATTAAAAGCAAAATGTCTGATAAACGGCGACGAACAAATTTAAGTAATTTTTTTCCAAATTTACTTTTACCTGATAGCTCCTTAAAATCAAAATTTTCAAACAATTCATTTTTTATGACAATATCTATTATTTCATCTTTAGTGAGCCAACCTTTATTTTTTTCATTTTTTTTGGCAAAGCATAATTCAAAAAGTTTTTTCATATCTGCCGTTTCACTATCACCAGCAATTTTTAATGTTTCTGTTGAAGATTTGCAAGGACTATCATATCCCGCAGCTTCCATAATACCGCCGCAGATTTCAGCCCATTCAGGGAATGATGCAAACGGAACGCTACCAGCTTTACTATCGTTTTCAATCCAATTTCTGATTAAAGCATAAAGCGCAGATAGAATCAGTCCTCTTTTTTCCGCAACCCAACCGTGTAAGTTCGGATTTGAAAATTTACGCGCGTTTGCGTCCTCCATTTCTAAGAAAAGATTGATAAAACGGCATCTATTAGCTAAGTCTGGTGTAAAACCAATACCTACATTACCCGATAATGAATATTCCATCTCGTTATCATATTCAACATTCTCGTTTTTTCCAAGAAGTCTATCACATATTTTTTTAGCTGTGATTTGCATTTCAAAAACAGCATTATTGATATATCCCTTATTGTTTGCGAAATGCAACCGCTTACGATTGCTTAAAGCAGCCGATGTCATTTTTTTACGGAATTCCTCATTATTATTCGTTTTTGCGTTATCACTTGTAGATATAGGCGGCTCTTCAAGCGCAAAACCTTCATAAACAATACCCGTTATACCTGCCAAATAGTCTTTTCCGGCGCGTTCTCTATTCGCAATATAGAAAAATACGGGTGTTCTTGTGTTAAAATCAGAATATAAACCGCGTAAAAACGGCGTTAATAATGCACTAATAGCATTTATTTTATCTTGGTCAGTTTCAAAACAAAACTCTTGTAGTGTAAGTTTAATAATTTCTTTAGCTTCGTCAAGCGTCATATCCGGATTTTCAATAATTGGCGCATCAAGCGGCATCCAAGAATTAAAGCGCGCGTCATAACCACTTTTAGGGAATGTTAGTTTTTCTTTGTAAATGATAGGCATTTGAACAGTGAAAATTCGGTTTATAATTGGTAATCCTGACTGCATTATTTCAGAACATAATAATGTATTCGCCAAATCCGAATTCATACTTTTCTCTTTTTCTTCAAAATTACCATTTTTTAGTTTAACATACGTAAAGGGAACAAAATATTTTTCAGCCAAAGTGATAAATCTACTTGGTCGTAAATTTACAAATCCTGTAAAACTTTCTTCAGAGTCTTTATTTAATTTTATTTTTCTAATTTCAACAATTTCGCGTATGTCTGACTTGAAAAATAATATATTTTTAAATTTCAAAACTCCAATAACATCATTAGCAAAGTCACTTATCAGTCTACCATTTCGTGGTAATTCAATCAGTTGTTTACATTCGGATTGCGTTTTTTTTCCTTCAACGAACCATTCAGGCTCAAGAAGCTTTACAATGTCAATATAATGGTCGTTTTCACCAGATTTATGATGGTCTTTAAAACCACCTACACCAGTTTCCATATTTTCTATAAGATTTACAGAACCCGTAGTATGTTCGGGACAAAGTGGATTGAATTTTAAAGCAATAATCCGTATCTTTTTTTCAGTATCAATTTTATCTTTTGTGACGTCTTCATGCACTCTTTGAAGCTTGTCAGGATGCCACGCAATCAATTCAGTTGGTGTTGGGAGATTATCTTTACTTCTTTGGGGTTTTGACACGACTGGAGCTTGCGCCGTTGGTGGCGCAAACTTATTCATCATTTCTTCGGTTAAAATTTCACAATCACTCATTTAGAATCACCCTTTAATGCTTCAGGAACGCTCAGAATCTTAGAAATCCTGTGCGGTCTTGCAGGGATTGAATCGCCCTTGCACGCCCACGTTCCGTAAAGCTTCCATATTCGGTTTGCATCGGCGAACATATCCAGTTTTAGCCCTTTAGTGTTATCGAATTTGTCTTTTATTATTTTCTGGATTCCCGCGATTTTCGTTTCGGCTTGCGGCGTGTTCGGCATATTAATTCTAATCAGGACATGCGCGCCGTTTCCGCTATCTGCAACGATACCTTCAGGCATTCCCATTGCTTTCAAACCATCGCGTATTTCGTATGCTTTCTTAATCGCAAGCTCGTGTTCTTCGTTGCTGCTTGAAATACCAGTCGGGCGGTCTGCGTCTATGTCAATCGGTATCCACCTTCTTTTCAGGATATGCTCTTTTGAGGTCGTTAGCTTAGCTCCTGTCTGAACGCGATTATATGCACGCGCAAGAAGTGCAGGTATGCAAGGGTTAAGTGTGACATAAACGCCTTCAGCTATTTTTTCATATTTTGCCGCGCATTTCGCAAGCTTGTCGAAGTCATCAAAAAAACCCGAATCGATTTTGCCATATCCTCCTTTAGTTATTACGCGAAGTTCAACAACATCGCCAGCCTCAAACAAAACGTCTAATACTTTTCGTATTTCTTTTTCTGTCATAGAATCACCATAAAAATCATAACGCGGCGCTGTATTAATTATCATCATTCTCTCTAAATTCGGCATCATCATCGCTGCGTTCTTCCCATTCTATAAATGTGGTTCCGTCTTCGTTTTCATATACATCAAAATCAGCGCATTTCGCGCCAGCATCCGTCTTTATTGCAATAACTTCATTTTTTCTATCCATAAAATTCACCAAATCATAAATTTTTTCTCACTATAAATCTTCTGAACGGCGACATATCGGCAGACCACCAAACCGTCTTACCAGCGTGCAATCCGCACGCACAAACCATTATTTCAGTCTTGCCAGCTTCGACTAAACAGCCACAAGCAAGCGTTTTAAGCGGGTCATCCATCATTTTAACCACCCATCGAACTAAAAATATTGCTTTTTTTAATTTCGTTTAACTTCCGAAGAGCTTCCATTTGCACGTGAAATTCGTGTCTTTTTTGGCTTGCTTTGACTGCGTATGTTTCGGCTAATTTTGAATAACGAACGAGTTCAGTCAAGGTTCGGTTTGTATTCACATTCATTTGGTATAACGCCGTTTTGAGGCAAAAGTTATCGTTTTTTTGTATTTTTTTGTAGTATTTTCGGGCATAGTAATCACCGTTTTAGTATCATTTAATGGCTCTTCTGTTGCGGTTTCTTCGCTTAGGTCTGCTTCCGCCTCCATAATTAACATCGCTTGATTTTCGATTATGCTCATAAAGATGCCTCTTTGTTTTTTGCTCTGAGAATTGTGATATTCTGCGAATTGTATTCAAGAAAACCGCGTTGTTTCAAAAGTTTTAGAACTATTTTGTATTCATTACCAAAGAAAAAAGAGCCGCATATGCCACGAAATTCGCGGATGCTTATTTTTGTTTTTACAATATTATTTTCTGCTTTCAAACGTTTGTCAATAAAATTAAGAATGCGCTCTTCTATTTTGACAACACGCCTTTCCACAAATCCCGATAACTCAGCATTTGAGATAGGGGGTGTTATATATAAAGTCTCTAAATCATTAATCTTATTATCAGATAACATTTTGAAACAACTCCTGCCTTTAAGCGCGCTTCATACCCGCGCTTATCGGCGCATATTTTCAATCAATTATAACCAAACCAAGTTCTCGCGCCTCGTTGAATTTCTCTCGCGCCATCGCTTTTATGAATTCGATTCGCTCTTTAGTCAGCATTTTGTATCGCCTGTTTGTGATTTTTCTATCAATCGGTTAACTATTCCATCATAAGATTCCATTTTCTTACCAACATTGCGCAAACGCTGACGCGTTTCTTTTTTTATAGGAATTGTTGTTATATCTGTCATTTGAATCATCTTATTGTATATTTAGTTATTATAATCTACTTATTGTAGTTTATAGTGCTTTAGAAAAGCTTATAAAGACAAGAAACAATAATATACATTAAAACTGTATTGGTAGATTAAAATGACGAAAGATGCACTAAGAAAGATAAAGAATACTCAAGGGAAAAAAATATATTTGTTGTTGTTATTCGAATCATTGTCTTGCAAACAAATATCTCGGGCTTTGGGAAGTAACCGTGATGTGTCGGTTTATCTAAATAGTTTTGAAAGGGCGGGTTTTATAGAATATGATGTTGACAGAACCCTTAATCATTTTGAAATATTTGTTAATGACCATAAAGGCGAAGCAAAGAAACGTTTTGAAAGAAAGTTTAAAGCAGAACGTGAGTTAGCTAAGACGTTAAAAGTAGGGGAGCGACTTAGTGTGAAGGAACATTTTTTTAAGGCAACATTGAAACCCTTTTTTATTATGCTTGATGAACGAAGCAAATCACAATTAGGTGAAACTGAACGTGCGCGAAAGATACAATTAAAACGAGGTGATAAAGAAGGTTTTCTTGAAGCAAAAAAACAGCCATTTCATATACTTTCAGAAAAAGAAAAGGAAGTGCTTACATTATTTTGGAAAGAGCATGAAAAGATTAGTTTGCCCTTTTTATTAAAGATAGTTATTTTACCAAGAGACGATTCTTTCACAATATTTGCTTTTCTTCACAAATATTTTTCTAAATTATTTGAAAAAAAGAGGAAGGAAGGATATGAATTCAATGAAGAAGAACAAAGTGTTGCATATCTCATATATTTTACTAAAATTGATATTATTGACATAGTTGTAGACAACCTCGTATTACAAAAATTAGAAGATGGGTTTAGGAAGATTCCAATTTATGACGGTCATGTTGTGGTTTCTAATGTCTTTTTGAGTGATGAGTGATTTAATAATCTTTGACGTGCCTTAAGACTTTATTTAATTACGTGGCTTAATTTCTCTATCTCTAACGTTATCTGTTTAAGTTGTTTTTCATGGTCATAAATAACCCACGTTATAGCAAAAATCCCAATGACAATAAATCGCATCGCAGATAGTAGGTCTCCCTGCTCCATAAAAAATATCATAACGCCAATAACTATGGCAAGAACGCCTGCAAACTTAACATTTAGGTATGAAAGGGTTTTTTGGTACTCATTATCTAATTTATTTTTAGAGATTTGAAACTTTCTTTCCGTTTCTTCCATCTTACTCACTTGTTAAGATAATCATTCCAAAAATAACTACAATCAAAGAAATCGTTGATAGGTTTTCATTCTTACCCAAGGAGGATGTATAAGCTACAGCACCCCCACACAAACAAAACAGTCCCCATTGCTTCTTAGTTAAGCCCAAAAATGTAGGTGGCATACATAATTCTTTGTCCGTTTTCGTATATATACGTTCTTTCATGCCTTCACCACCATCTCCTTCCTCAATTCCCGCAGCAATTCCGCCTTCAATTCCGCGATTTCAGCGTTGAAAACCGCCTTTTCTTCGGCGTTAAACGCGTTAAAGCTGAATTTGCCGCTTGCTTCGTTTATCGTTTTGATTGTCGGGTCTGCAATCATTCCGCATTTTTCGCACATTAACTGATGCGGCGATAAATCCGTTCCGCATTTGCATTTCTTAGCAACAAATACGCTTTTCTTACGTTCTTGTACAGGCATTTCTACACCTGCTGCATCGCAATATGCGCTTTCTGTGTCGGAGTCGTCCATGTGAAGATATGTAGATTCAAGAACATTGCTTCCTTTCGCATGCCGAAGAACCATTTTAATTTTTGAAGTTTGCATACCTTTTTCAATTAAGTCCTCTGCTCTTGAATGCCTAAGCCTGTAAAGTGGAATTGCTCGACCCAGAACCTTCTTGCTTAATCCATGTATCATCTTGCGCCATGTCGAATCACGCCAATACTTAGGCTTTCCGTCTTTCAGAAGGTAAAATAACGGACTATTTGGGCTTCTAAAAGCATGGTTATTGAGCCAGCTTGTCAATAATGGCGCGGATGTTATGCAGTAGATATACCCCTGCCCTGTCTTTCCATCAACTTCTATCTTATAGCCTCTTTCGGTTCGGGTTATATCTTTAATATCCACCCCCCGAAGTTCTGATGGTCTTGCCGCGCTTTCAAACAGAATAGAAATAATTGTTTTGTATTGTAGTGTAGACGCAGAAGCCACAAGTTGATTAACCTGTTCTTCGGTCACTAAGTCCTCCTTTCGCAGCTTGTTTTTGACATTCTTTTTGACCAGATGGCACGCTCTTGGGCTTTGCCCTTTGCATGTCACGCCATCCAAGAACTTAAACAACATCTTCAAAACGCCGGTAAAGTCATTTAATGAGTTCTCTTTGTATCGTTTCGGCTGTATGTCTTTCCCAATGTTAATTTCTTTATTAATTTCAGCCTGATTGATAACCCTCTGCCTTAACAGCGTCATAACAGCATCGCAGTCGTCTTTTGTAAAGTCTTCAAAATCCTTGCCGTATGTTTCGGCGAGAATCTTGCAGTTGATTATGTACTTTCTGACGCGCATTATAGAAAGCCCTTTAGCTATCAGGTATTGCTCCAGCCTTACAATCACAGCCTTGTTTCTTTCGCTGATATTCGCGTTCTTCAAGCCGTTTTCGGCGCGCTTCAAATGCCTCGACACTTCAAATAACTCTTCTTTTTTCTGTTCATCCATAGCAATCACATCGCATATATCCCTTTTATACCACACCTATGCGAACGCTACTATGCAGTCTATTTCCCAAAGAGGCCGGCTCTTCGCCCTCCCAATACGGCGGTTTACTGCAATCTCTGTCTTGTTATCGGTTTTTATCGGCTTGATAACCTATGAAATAATTAATCTCTTCTTTGTAGATGGATGCGTAGTGTGATACGCATCATTCTTTGATAAT